>JBKJWJ010000266.1:0-3235 GCA_046716905.1 Gaiellaceae bacterium | reverse complement strand
GCGCCGAGGTTTGCGTAGCCGAGGCCGAGCTGCCGGTAGGCCAGGGCGTTCGCGCCGATCTCGTCCGTGGGATACGAGGAGTAGCCGACAAGAATCTCCTGCGCCAGGAACATGACGTCGACCGCGTGCTCGAACGCCTCGATGTCGAGCTCGCCGTCCTCACGCCGGAATTTCAGGAGGTTCAGCGAGGCGAGGTTGCACGCCGAGTCGTCGATGGACATGTACTCGGAGCACGGGTTCGACGCGTTGATCCGGCCCGTGTTCGGAAGCGTGTGCCAGCTGTTGATCGTCGTGTCGTACTGGACGCCCGGGTCTGCGCACCGCCAGGCCGCCTCGGCCATGTCGCGGATCAGCTTGCGCGCGGGAACCGTGTCCAGGACGGCGCCGTCGGTGCGGGCCGTGAGGTTCCAGTCGGCGTCGGCCTCGACGGCCTCCATGAAGGCGTCCGTGACACGAACCGAGTTGTTGGCGTTCTGGTACTGGATCGAGCTCCAGTCGGACGAGTCGAGCGACATGTCGTAGCCGGCCGCCTCGAGCACGCGCGCCTTCTCCTCCTCGCGCGCCTTGCACCAGATGAACTCCTCGATGTCCGGGTGGTCGATGTCGAGGACGACCATCTTCGCGGCGCGCCGCGTCTTGCCACCGGACTTGATCGTCCCGGCGGAGGCGTCGGCGCCGCGCATGAAGCTGACAGGCCCTGAGGCGTAGCCGCCCTTCGAGAGCTGCTCCTTCGACGAGCGCAGGCCGCTCAGGTTGACGCCCGAGCCGGAGCCGCCGCGGAAGATGACGCCCTCGCGGCGGATCCAGTCGAGGATCGAGTCCATCGAGTCGTCGATCGAGAGGATGAAGCAGTTGTGGACGGCGACGTTGTTGGAGAGGTACTCACCGGACTCCGTCTGGATGTCGTACACGTCCTCGACGCCGACCGACTCGATCGAGACGATCTCTTCCTCGCGAAGGTCGGGACAGTGCTTCAGGTTCCGGAGGGAAAGAGACTCGAGCAGCTTCTCTTGCTTGGAGGCGCTCACGAACCCGACGAGCTCGGCGAAGCGCGCCCGCTCCGAGCCGATCGAGATCTGAACCTCGTGCAGGTCATGGCGATCAGTGCGTTGCTCCGTTTTGCGGGTTCGCCGCGAGTAGATGCCGATCAGGTTGAGGAGGAGCTGGATGTCCTCGCTCCAGCGCTCGCCGATGACGGCGAAGCCGACGCGCCCTTGCTCGTTTCCGTTCTCCCGGCGGACGGTCACGTAGCCGTCGGCCTGGAAAACGCTTCGGAGGTAGGCGCAGATCTCGGCGTGGGAGGCGTTCCAGAGCTGCTCCGGCGCCCGAATCGCTGTCCCGCGCAAAAGGAGCTGCCACCGCTCGACGAAATCG
The DNA here is from genome assembly GCA_046716905.1 of Gaiellaceae bacterium. Lineage (GTDB taxonomy): Bacteria > Actinomycetota > Thermoleophilia > Gaiellales > Gaiellaceae > JACDAN01. The sequence continues at coordinate 1,861 of JBKJWJ010000266.1, read as the reverse complement.
CGCAGGCCCTCGCCGTACAGGCGGATTCGCTTGACCTCCAGCGAGGGATCCTTCGACTCGACGGCGCGGACCTTGCGGTGGACGTGTGGGAAGACGCGGTCGAGGTGCTCGATTACCCAGTCGTGCTCTTCCTTCGTCGCGACTTGGAACTCGAGCGTGAGCGACCGGTTGGTGCCCTCGTCATATTGGCCGACGAAGCCGTCAGCCTGGAGCCATCCAGCCAGCGCAGCCTCGGAGATCGCGACCTCGTCGACGATCTCCTCGACCGGCTCGTCCGGGAACGCGCCGGCGCCCACAGGGACGAGCGCGGGCTGCGCGACCTTCGCCCGGTGCGGGTGAAGGTGGAGCCTCATGCCGGGCTCGAGCTGGTCAACGCGCAGCCAGTTCGGGGAGGTTCGGCGCTCATGCACGGCCTTGACGACGTGGTCGGCCGTTGCCTCGACGAAGCTCCCGTTCCGGAGCGAGATGCGGAAGACCTCCTTGAGGCCGTTTGCCTTCACAGCCACGACTCGGGTAACGCCATTCGCGTCGTAGACCTCCCGCCCGACCGCGTCCGTCTCGACGAGCTCGCCGATGCGGACCATTCCGTCCGGGGTGGACACGAGGGCGCGATGAGGCTGGCAGGCGGAGCACTGCGGCTTCTCCTCGAAGCCGACGTTGAACCAGACCGGGGAGTTGAAGGCGGCGAGCTGGTTGACGAGGATCGCCTTGAGCTCGTCCTCGAAGGTCAGCGCCTCGTCCTCGTCGGAGAAGTAGCCGCCGTCCCTGCCCCAGGTGCCGATCGTCGTGACGACGCGGCCGATCATCTGCTTGACGCTCGTCTCGCGCTCGGGCGAGCCGAGGCGGCCGCGGAAGTACTTCTGGGCGACGATGTTCGTCGCCGTCTGCGACCAGAACTTCGGGAACTCGACGTCCTTCTGCTCGAACGCCGGCTTGTCCTTGCCGGGGATGAACGCGTCGCGGATCTCCCACTCGATCTCCTCGAACGGGTCGCGCCCGGGGATCGTGAAGTGGCGTCGTACGCCGAGACTCGACTCTTCGTCGACGACGGAATTTTCGGTCTGGAGCTTCTCGGCGGACGCCATGCTTGACCTCCCGGGTCAGTCTGTACAGCTTAGATTCGGACGCCTTCGTGGCGGCGGGCGCCGGCGAGGCGGACCAGCCAATTTAGGAGTCGGATCGGACGGACTACGGGTCGACCCGGCGGGCCTTGACCTTGCGGGCCCCGAGGCCTACTGCGCCGGCCGTGATCAGGGCGCTGGCCAGGCCGAGCAGGATCAGGAGCGGAAGCGGGAACGCGTCGGCGTTGTTGCCCCTGGTGCGAAGGGCCCAGCCGACTGGCGTCTCGTCCTTGGAGCCGGTATTGGGCTCGCGGCTCTGCACCGGCTGAGTCTCCTCGGAGCCCGAGCCGGAGGATCCGGGGCTGCCGCCGCCGGTGCTCTGAAGGGTACGGCCGGCTGCGACTCGCGCGGCTTTGGCCTGCTCCTCGAAGTCGCTGTAGGCGCGGATGTCCTCCGGGACCTTGGCGAGGGCCTCTTCGATGCAGCGCGCCGAGTAACTGCCGTCGATCGATCCATCCTGCGACCAGTCGTCCACGACCTGCTTCCAGCACGGCTTGGCGGCGGAGGCGGGCGAGGCGACGGCGAGCAGGATTGCGCCACATGCGAGCAGGGTCAAAAGAAACGCGGCGGCGCGGGCCATCAGGTGCATTTTCCCTTCAGCGAGTGAACCGAACCTCAAGTGCGTGTAAACCCTTTGTTAGGTAGGACGGCGGGTGCGTGCGGCTGTTAGCTTCGGCGCCGATGCCACCGGGCCTCCCACGCGCCACCGGGGCCCTGCTGGTCGCGGCGCTCGCACTCTC
>JBKJWJ010000265.1:0-3189 GCA_046716905.1 Gaiellaceae bacterium | reverse complement strand
CGACCAGCGTCGGCTGGAGGTGGCGCGCGCGCTTGCGACCCAGCCGAAGCTCGTCCTCCTCGACGAGCCGACCGCCGGCATGAACCCGCAGGAGACCGCCGACTTCACGACGTTCGTAGCCCGGCTGCGCGAGGAGGAAAGCCTGACCGTCCTCCTCATCGAGCACGACATGCGGGTGGTCATGGGAGTCTCCGACCGGGTGACGGTGCTCGACTACGGCGAGAAGATCGCCGAAGGCGCGCCGAAGGAAGTCCAGAAGGATCCGAAGGTGATCGAGGCCTACCTCGGCTCGGCGGCGGTGGCCCAGTGACCGAGACCGTTGCGGAGCGCGCGCAGGCCGGGTCGGGCGAGCGGAGCAAGATCCTCGAGCTCGAAGACGTCCACACCTACTACGGGTCGATCCAGGCGCTGAAGGGCGTGTCGCTCGAGGTCTACGACGGCGAGGTCGTGACGTTGATCGGCGCCAACGGGGCGGGAAAGTCCACGACGCTCCGGTCGATCAACGGGCTGAACCATCCGCGCGAGGGCCGGATCACCTTCCAGGGCCGCGACATCACCCAGGAGGCGCCCCACGACGTCGTGAAGATGGGGATCAGCCAGTCCCCGGAGGGCAGGCGCCTCTTCCCGCGGATGAGCGTGATGGAGAACCTCGAGATGGGCGCCTTCCAGCGGAACGACCGCGCCGGGATCAAGGAATCGCTCGACCGCGTCTTCGAGCTCTTCCCCCGGCTGCACGAGCGGCGCAACCAGCGGGCCGGGACCATGTCCGGGGGCGAGCAGCAAATGTGCGCGATGGGACGGGCGTTGATGGCGAAGCCGAAGCTCCTGCTCCTGGACGAGCCCTCGATGGGTCTGGCCCCGATCTTCGTGGAGCGGATCTTCGAGATCGTCGTCGAGATCAACAAACAGGGGACGCCGATCCTGCTCGTGGAGCAGAACGCTCTCATGGCGCTCGACGTCGCCGACCGCGGCTACGTGATGGAGACGGGCTCGATCGCGCTCGCCGACGAGGCGAGCGCCCTCGCCAAGAACGAGCAGGTACGCAAGACCTACCTCGGAGAGAACTAGAGGCTCCGACATGGTGACGCTTCGTCGCCGTCCAGCGCGGCCTGGAGGCACAAGACTCATTGTGTTGGAGCCTCTTTAACCCCGACCGGTGCGGATCGGGAAGTAGGGCGGCGCCACGATGAAGCCGATCCGCTGCTTGCCGCTTCGTCGCGCGTCGGCCATCGCGAGCGCCGTCGACAGGTTTCGAGTCGGGACGAAGCCGAACTGACGTGCCGCCACTGCGTCGCGGCTGCCGGCGACGAAGACGGCGCCGAGGCGTTCGACGGCAGGCAGGCAGCCGGCCCAGTCGACGAACGGCAGGAGTGGATGGCAGGCGCGCCCGCTCTGGTACTCCGCGATCGCACGAGGATCGGCGGCGGCTGCGGTCTCTGCGGCGATCAGCTCCTGCGGCTCTGCCGCGGCGCGAGAGCCGAGCGCGCGAAGCGCGTTGAAGAACGTCCGGTACGGGGACTGGCTCGGGTGCGGGAACTGGCGCTCGAAAGGGCTCAGGAGGATGACCGTTCCGCCGTCGACGATCGGGAACCCGTCGCGCCAGAGCCGGAGCGCATGCCCGAGGCCGAGATAGGCGGCGAGCACCGGGTTCGGTCGTTCGCGCGGTAGGTGGGGTGTCGTCGACGGGATTCCGATCACGACGACGTCCAGCGGCTCGTCCAGGTGGACCGCCCGTGCCTCGACACCTCGGAGCAGGGCCTCGACGTGTGCAACCGAGGGGGTCCCGGCCAGAACTGCCGTGGCCGTCAGCTCCCGAGGGATCGACCCCAGCATTCGGCTGCGAATCCAGCCGGGAGCCAGGCGGAAAGCGAGGCGCACCGGCGAGGCTGCGATCCGCTCGACGGCGCGGTCGTCGTGGGGGTAGCCCTGGAACGCGCCTCGCACGACGGGAGGGTTCAGCGCCAATGAGACGCCGATGACCGGGACCTGCTTCAAGAGCGCCCGCTCGAGCTCGACCCCGATGCGCCATCCCAGGGAGGCGGCGGTCTCGAGGAGCGAGTAGCTCCCGGCGGCCCGAAGTGCCTCGGGCCCGGCGGCTGAAAGGAGCGCTGCGGGCCCTCCGTCCATGACCGTCTCGGCCGCGGTGACCGTGACGACGAGCTCGGCGTCGACGAGCGACCTGTTCACGCGAAGGGGAACCCGCCCCGCCGTACCGAGGTCGGCTAGGTCCGGATCGGTGACGTCGTGCATCTCGACCTTCCCCGCGAACCGCCGTGCGAGCTCGTGAGGGACGAGTGCCTCGATCTCCCCAGGTCCGGCCTTCCGCGCCAGGCCGCCCGCCACCAAGATCGTCTGCCGCTCGAGTTGGAATCCCACCCGCTCGCGCTCGGCGCCGGTTGCGGCGAGTGCCTCCTGCCTCGGATCGCGCGCAGCGCTCGGAATCGGGCTCGCCGGCAGCTCGACGACGATCGTCGCCCGGCCACCGGGAACCGCGAGCTGCTCGATCGACCGCCCGGCGAGCGGAAAGCGGAGCGCCTCGCGCACCGCCGCGCCGACGTCGGCCAGCGGCTCCTCAGGTGGTGGTGCGCGGAGGATGAGCGCGTCGGGCGGCGCGTCGACGACCGTCAGCCGCGACCCGGAGAGGAGCGGGACCCGCACCTACTAGAAAGCGAGGATGTAGGCGCGGGCGTGGTGAACGAAACCGTAGGACTCGTAGAGCTGGTGCGCCTCGGCCCGGTAGTGAGCCGACTCCAGCGTGAGCACATGGCATCCGCGCCGCCGGCATTCCCCGGCGCAGGCGTCCAGTAGCCCGCGCGCCGCCCCTCTGCGGCGGAAGTCCTCGTGGACGTACAGATCGGGAATCCAGCCCTGCGGCGTCGTCCAGTTCAGCCGCAGCTGGATCCACAGGCTGACAGCGCCCGTGACCTCTCCGTGCAGGTCGGCAACGTAGATTCGGCAGTCGTCATGAGCGAGGTGCGCGAGGAAGACGTCCCGCTGCGGCTGGGGGTCCTTGGCGACCGCGGGCCTCGTCAGTCCGACCATCAGCTCCAGCACGCGGTCAGCGTCGCGCGGCTCTGCTTCCCGGACGATCACGGGATCGACCGGTACAGGCGAAGGAAGGTCGTGCGGAAGCCACGGCTCGGCCAGAAGCGCGACGAGAGGAGGTTCGTCACGCGCCAGTCGGTCACC
>JBKJWJ010000264.1:0-16246 GCA_046716905.1 Gaiellaceae bacterium | reverse complement strand
GCGGGGAGCCGCGCCTCTACAACCTGCTCGAGCTACCGGGAGTCCACGAGGGTCTGCTCGAGCTCCGATTCGCGCCGGGGCTGAGCGCCTACGCGTTCACGTTCGGCTAAACGGCGCGAATGGGTCGTTCCTCAAGCGTTTCCTAGACTCCCGGCAGCTCGAGCAGGTTGTAGAGGCGCGGCTCCCCGCCGATCGTCAGCGTCTTCTCAGGCTTTCCGTCGAGGAACACCTCGAGCTTGCCTCGTCCACCGAGAACGAGGTTCACCTCCCGGGCGAGGAACTGGATCCGCAGTCGCGCTCCCTGACCTGCGACGAGGCGCTCCTGCTCGACCTTCACCCGCCCTGCGTAGGCCATCTCGTCCGAGCCGAGCGGCTCGGTGGGGAACTGGTACGTCCGCTCGCGGCCCGGGACGATGGGCCCGACGAATCGGTCGATGCGCTGGTAGCCGAGATACGTCTCGGGAGTCGTGCGCACGCTCCCTCGCCGCTCGGCGACATCGGACGCGTCTCCGGTGACCCCTTCGCCGAGATAGGTACGGATCTGCCGCTCGGTCTCGTCGTACTCGCCCTCACCGAAATGGAAGTACCGGACTCGGCCCGTTCGGTCGATGAGGTACTTGGCCGGCCAGTACTCGTTCGCGTACGCGCTCCAGGTTGCAAAGTCGTTGTCGAGCGCCACCGGGTAGCGGATGCCGAGCTTCTTCACCTGGCTGCGGACGTTGTCAGCCTCGCGCTCGAAGGCGAACTCAGGCGAGTGGACGCCGACGATCGTCAGTCCGTCGTCGCGGTACTCCCGATCCCAGGCCTTCAGGTGCGGAAGGGTTCTTAGGCAGTTCACACACGAGTACGTCCAGAAGTCGACGAGCACGACGCGGCCCCGCAGGCCCTGGGCGGTGAGCGGCTCGCTGTTCACCCATTCGACGATGCCCTCGAACTCGGGCGCAGTCTGGGCCGGACCGCTGTCGGCGATCGGCTGCCTGGACGCTACCCGCCGAAGCTTTGCAAGCTCCTTCTGAGCGGTCGGGCTACGCTCTACCTTCTCCTGGAGCGCCTGGGTGTAGCCGGGGACTGCCGTCGCAAGCCGTTGGTCGACGCCCAGCGTGATCGCGACCGCCGAGACCGCGAGCAACGCTCCTGCAGCCTGCCGAGTTCCCTCCGCGTGACGGCGGAAAACGCCGACCGCCTGCGTCACGCGGCGGCTGCCGGCGGCAATGGCCAGCATCGGCAGCGCGTGACCCGCGGAATAGGCGAGTGCGACGAAGAAGGTCTCCAGACCTCCGCCCCCGGTCGCCGAGAGAGCCGTGACAGCCCCTAGCACCGGGCCTGCGCAGGGGACGAAGACGAGCCCGAGGCTCATTCCGAGGACCACGCCGTTGCTCTCGGTCTTCGGTTGCCTCCGGCCGAGGAAGAGCAACGGGCGCTCGGCCAAGCGGGCCAGCGGCCGGAAGACCAGCGTCGCCGCCAAGACGAAGAGCATCACGATCGCGAGATTCCTCAGCGCGTCCTGAGGCAGTCCGAGCGAGTTCAGCAGCGACGCTCCGATCACGGTGAACACGCTGAAGCTGCCGACGAGCCCGATGATGATTCCGTACGGACGCCGTCCGGTTGCGCCCCCTGCGAGCAGGATCGGAAGCACCGGGAGAACGCACGGCGAGAGCGCCGTGATCACGCCGGCGACGAACGCGATCCCGAGAAGAACCACCGAATCAGGGTAGGTAGGCCGCTGTTACAGGAGCGTTAAATCGCTCTAGGCAGCGTGAACGAGACGCGGGCGCCGCCGCCGGGGCGATTCTCGGCCCAGATCCGGCCGCCTTGTGCTTCGACGAGGCCCTGGGCGATCGCGAGTCCCAGGCCGGCGCCGTGCCCCGGCGACCGCGCGGGATCGGCGCGCCAGAAGCGGTCGAAGATCCTGCGCGGCGCGTCGGCCGCGAGACCCTCTCCGGTGTCCTCGACGGCGATGCGAACCTCCTCTCCCTCCGGGGCGACCAGCACTGCGATCGAGCCGTCGGACGGCGTGTGCCGGAGGGCGTTCGTAACGAGGTTGAAGAGCACGCGCTCGACCTTGTCCGGCGCACAGTGGGCGAGCGGATCGCCGTCCAGTCTCGCCTCGAGCCGAACGTGCTTCGCCGCAGCCTCGGCCTCGAGCCCGCGAAGACACGACTGGACGAGCGAAGCAATGGGTGCCGCCCGAAGCTCGAGCGTCAGTGCGCCCGCGTCGATGCGCGCAAGCTCGAAGAGATCCTCGATCAGCACCCCGAGGGTCCGCACCTGATCCCGCATCGCCGGCAGGTACCGATCGGACGGAGCGAGGCCGTCCTCGAGCGCCTCGAGCATCGCCTGAAGCGATGCCAGCGGCGTCCGCAGGTCGTGACTCGCCCAGGCGACGAGTTGGCGGCGGGCGTCGAAAAGCTGCTCGAGGTTCGTGGCTGTCTCGTTCACCGATTCGGCGAGTTGAACGAGCTCGCGAGCTCCCGCAGGCGTCACCCGCGCCGTGAGGTCCCCGGCAGCGAGCGCCGCAGATGTCTGACGGAGCCCCTCGATGGGTTGAGCGACCGAGCGTCCGAGCAAGAGGCCACCCACGAGCGCCGCGCACGAAGACGCGCCGGCCACGGCCAGGATCGTCAGATCATGTCCGGAGTGGAACATGACGATCCCCGAAAGCAAGACGGCGGCAAGGGGGAGCAGCGCGGAGACGAGCGCAAGCCAGACAAGCTGGAGTCGCAGCGTCGGAAGCCGACGGGCCACGACGGCGGCTCCGAGGCCGGCGGCCAGAGTAGCGCCGGCGACGAGCAGCGCGAAGATGATCATGCCGAGAGCCGGTAGCCGACGCCCCAGACGGTCTGAAGCAGTCGGGGACGCGACGGATCGTCCTCGATCTTCTCCCGCAGCCGTCGAATATGGACGGTCACCGTGCCGGTGTCGAGGGCGCTCGAGTAGCCCCAGACGCGGTCCATGAGCTGATCGCGGGAGAACACGTGTCCGGGGTAACTGGCGAGGAAGAGAAGCAGGTCGAACTCCTTGGCCGTCAGCTGGAGCGGGATCTCCGCCTTCGTGACCACCCGGGTTCCGGGATCGATCGTCAACTCGTCGACGGTGACAGGCTCGCGCCGTCCGAGCGACGGCTCCGAACGGCGGAGAACCGTGCGCACCCGCGCCGCAAGCTCACGCGGCGAAAACGGCTTGGTCACATAGTCGTCGGCCCCGAGCTCGAGACCGACGATCCGGTCGGCCTCCTCTCCGCGCGCGGTGAGCAGGATCACCGGCAGGGTCGAGATCGAGCGGATCCAGCGGCAGAGGGCGAGCCCGTCGGTGCCCGGAAGCATCACGTCCAGCACGACGAGGCTCGGCGGGTCGTCCTCGATCAGCTTGCGCGCGCGCAGGCCGTCCGCCGCCTCGAGCGTGCGGTAGCCGTCGCGCTGGAGGTACCGCACGACGACCTCACGGACGATCGGCTCATCGTCGACGACGAGAACAGTGGTCACCGCCTCATTGTGTGGCGCCACAGATTGCGCAGGGATTAAATGCGCCTATGCCTGCGGAATGCGGGCTTCGAGCGCTTCGCCGAGCGCCTCGCGCACCGGTTCGAGCCCGATGCGGTCGAGCACGTCCGTGAAGAACCCACGGACGATCAGCCGCTCGGCCGCAGGTCGCGGAAGACCGCGCGCCATCAGGTAGAAGAGCTGCTCTCGGTCGACCTGGCTGACGGTCGCGCCGTGCGTGCAGCGAACGTCGTTGGCAAGGATCTCCAGACCCGGAATCGGGATCGCGTGCGTCGTCGGCGACAGCATCAGGTTCCGATTCTCCTGGTAGGCGTTCGTCCGCTGCGCGCCCTCCTCGACGCGGATCATCCCGCGCCAGACAGCGGTTGCCCGGTCGCGCAGGGCTCCCTTGAACGCAAAGTCAGACGTCGTGTTCGGTGCGACGTGGAGCTGGTACGTGTCGTAGTCGAGGTGCTGGTCGCCGTCGGCGAAGTACGCGCCGGTGACCCGCGATGTGGCACCAGGCCCGGTCAGGTCGTTCTGGATCCAGACTTTCCCTTTCTTGGAGCCGAAGCCGCCGGCGACCCAGTCGAGCTCGGCGTCCCGTTCGACCCGGGCGTGGTGCGAGGCGAAGTGCCAGGTCTCGTGCGAGAGGCTCTGGATCGAGACGTACTCGAGCTTCGATGACTGCTCGACGAAGAGCTCCGAGACCGAGTTCGTGTACCCGGCGAGCTCCGGCGACGACGAGGCGTAGTCCTCGATCAGCGTGAAACGGCTGCCCTCCTCTGCCACGACGAGCAGCCGAAAGAACAGGGACCCGCCTTCGACAGAGTTGACGATCCGAATCGCGAGCGGCTGCTCGACCTCGACCCCCTTCGGCACCACGACGAGGAGCCCGTGCTCCCAGACGGCGGCGTTGTGGGCGGCGAACTTCTCCTCCCTGCCGACCAGCTGCCCGAGCCGCTCGTGATCGGTGAACGGCTCGAAGACGACCCCGTCGCCCGGCGACTTGACGATCGATACGCCGGCCTCGCCGATGACTGCCAGACCCGAGACGTCGACGTCGAGCATTCCTTCGGGCACGACACGCGGCTCGGTGGCCCCGTTCGCGGTGAAGGAATCCGGGTCGAAGCCACGGAGATCGGTAAAGCGCCAGTGCTCGTCCTTGGTAGACGGCAACGGCAGGGCACGGTAGTGCTCGAGAAGCTGCGTGCGGCTCACGGGGTCGAGCCGTCCGAGTACGGCGCGTAGCGATGGTGGAGGATCAGCGAGTTCCCGTCCGGATCCTTGAGAAACGCCATGTGGCAGACGCCTGTGTCGTAGACCTCGTCGAATCCGAACTCCACGCCTTCACCCCGCAGGCGCTCCATTGAAGCAGTGACGTCCGGAACCCGAAGGCCGATCGAGAAGGCGCTCGGCGTGAACTCGCTTTGGTTGGTCTGCTCCGGCGTGCTGAGCACCATCCCGACGTTTTCGCCCGCGAGCTCTGGCCAGTCGTCGCTCGCCAGCTCGTTCCGGCTCAGGCCGAGCGTCGCGCCGTAGAACTCGACGGCCCTGGGCTTGTCCACGACAGAGACGTTCAGGAAATCCGTGCGCTGGACATCGGTCATGGGCGGATCCCACGTCTCCGACGGCGCGTACCGCCGATGGAGCAAGAGCCTGTTCCCGTCGGGGTCCGTGAAGGGCGCACCGTGGCACACACCCGAGTCGAACGTGTCCATCGAGAACTCGACGCCTGCCTGCTCGAGCTCAGTCCGCGCTGCCTCCACGTCCGGGACGCGCAGCGCGATCCCGCCGCCGAAGGTCGAGAGGCCGAGGGTCAGGTTGCCCGTCTCGTACTCGAGCCAGCGTTCGCCGGACGTGTTCGTGTTGCGCGCGAGACCGAGTGTCTCTCCGTAGAACCCTTCTGCACGTCCCAGATCGCTCACGGGGACGGCGATGAAGTCGACGCGCGAGGCGTCGATCAACCTACGGAACCCTCCATCTGGAGCAAGATCAGCCGGTTGAGCTCGACCGCGTACTCGAGCGGAAGCTCCTTCGTGATCGGCTCGACGAAGCCGGAGACGATCATCGCACTGGCCTCGGCCTCGGAGAGACCGCGGCTCATCAGGTAGAAGAGCTGCTCCTCGCCGATCTTCGACACCGTCGCCTCGTGGCCGATGTCGACGTTGTCCTCGTCGATCTTCATATACGGGTAGGTGTCGGAGCGCGAGTCCTCGTCCAGGATCAGCGCGTCACAGACCACCTTCGACTTCGCCCCCGTTGCGCCCTTGGCGACCTCGAGGAGCCCGCGGTAGCCCGCGCGTCCGCCGTTCTTCGAGATCGACTTCGAGGTGATGATGGACGTCGTGTTCGGCGCGACGTGTACGGCTTTCCCGCCGGCGTCTTGGTGCTGGCCGGTCCCGGCAAAAGCGATCGAGAGCACCTCCCCGTGGGCCCCGTCGCCCATCAGCCAGATCGCCGGGTACTTCATGGTCAGCTTCGAGCCGAGGTTCCCGTCGACCCACTCCATCGTCGCGTTCTCGTAGGCCACGGCCCGCTTGGTCACGAGGTTGTAGACGTTCGTCGACCAGTTCTGGATCGTCGTGTAGCGGCAGCGCCCGCGCGGCTTGACGATGATCTCGACGACCGCCGAGTGCAGGGAGTCGCTCGAGTAGATCGGCGCCGTGCAGCCCTCGACGTAGTGAACGTAGGCGTCCTCGTCGACGATGATCAGCGTGCGCTCGAACTGGCCCATGTTCTCCGCGTTGATGCGGAAATAGGCCTGGAGCGGCATCTCGATTCGAACTCCCGGAGGGACGTAGATGAAGGAGCCGCCCGACCAGACGGCCGAGTTCAGCGCCGAGAACTTGTTGTCGTTCGCAGGGATGATCGTCCCGAAGTACTGCTTGACGAGCTCTTCGTGCTCCCGGAGGCCGGAGTCCATGTCGAGGAACAGGACGCCCTGCTTCTCGAGGTCCTCCTTGAGCTTGTGGTAGACGACCTCGCTCTCGTACTGGGCGCCCACGCCGGCGAGGAACTTCCGCTCGGCCTCGGGGATCCCGAGGCGGTCCCAGGTGTTCTTGATGTCCGGCGGAAGGTCTTCCCAGGACTTGGCCTGCTTCTCGGTCGGCCGGATGTAATAGAAGATGTTGTCGAAGTCGATCTCGGCGACGTTGCCGCCCCACTCGGGGAGCGGCCGCGCCATGAAGTAGTCGAGCGACTTCAGCCGGTAGTCCCGCATCCACTGCGGCTCGTTCTTGTGCTCGGAGATGGCGGCGACGAGCTCGCGTGAGAGTCCCCGGCCGGACTTGAAGAAGTAGTCCTCGGGATCGTGGAAGCCGTACTTGTAGTCGCTGCCGATCTCGGCAACGACTTCGGTCTCGGTCTCGGTGACTGCTGCCATTTACTCCTCTGTTCCTACGGCTGCGGGCATGAAAGCCTCATATCCCTCTGCTTCAAGTGTATGCGCCAGCTCCGGTCCGCCCTGAGCGACGATCTTCCCGTCGACGAAGACGTGCACGAAGTCGGGCTCGATGTAGCTGAGGATCCGCTGGTAGTGCGTGATCACGAGCGCGCCCATCTCGGGGCCGACCAGCTCCTTGACGCCGCCCGCCACGATGCGCAGCGCGTCGATGTCGAGCCCGGAGTCTGTCTCGTCGAGGACGGCAAGCCTCGGCTTCAGCATTGCCATCTGGAGGATCTCGACGCGCTTCTTCTCGCCGCCCGAGAATCCGTCGTTCAGATAGCGCTGGGCGAGCTCGCGCGGGATGCGGAGCCGCTCCATCGCGCCCATCATCTCCTTGCGGAACTCGGGAATCGGAATCGGGTCGGCCTCGCCCTTCCGCGCCTTCCGCACCGCGTTGATGGCGGAGCGCAGGAAGCTCGTGACGGTGACGCCGGGAATGGCGTGCGGGTACTGGAACGCGAGAAACATGCCCTTCTGGGCCCGCTCGTCGGCTTCCATCTCGGTCATGTCCTCGCCGTCGAAGAGGATCTGGCCCTCGGTGATCTCGTAGGCGGGATGCCCCATGAGCGCGTACGCGAGCGTCGACTTGCCGGAGCCGTTCGGGCCCATGACCGCATGGATCTGATCGACGTCGACCTCCAGGTCCACGCCCTTGACGATCTCCGTCCCGTCTTCCAGCGAGACGTGCAGGTCTTTCAGCTCCAGTAGCGCCACTCGATCCCTTTCATAAAGGTGGCGGGCAAGCGCCCGCCTCGAACCCTGATGGTACCAGCGTCTTTGGCAGCTCCGAAGGGGGCTGAAACCGCTGCTAAGGTGGTCCGATGCCCTTCGGAATCGGGCTTCCCGAGATCCTCATTTTCCTGGTCGTCGTCCTGCTTCTCTTCGGGGCCAAGCGCGTGCCCGAGATCGGCCGCTCGATGGGCCGTGGAATGCGTGAGTTCAAGGACGCTGTGACCGGACATGACGACGAGGAGCCTCCGCGGCTGCCTCGGGCTCCGGAAGACGAGGAGCGCGTCGCGGAGCCCGCAGCGCCCCGCGAGCGCGATTCCGTCTCCTAGTAGGAGGCCGGAATGAGGCGTCTGCCGCGCCGCCTTTCCTACGGCGAAGAGGCGACGCTCGTCGAGCACCTGGACGAGCTCCGATCGCGACTCCTCGTCTGCATGCTCGCGCTCGGACTCGCCTTCCCGGTCGCGTTCTACTTCCACGAGGAGCTCATCGATCTCCTGATGGAGCTGCTGCCCGAGGGACGACGGCTGATCACGATCGGGGTCGCCGAGCCGTTCACGACCAGCCTGAAGGTCAGCTTCTATGCGTCGCTCGCACTCGCCTTCCCCGTGCTCGTGTGGCAGATCTGGGGCTTCTTCGCGCCGGCTGTGGAACAGGGGAGCCAGAGAGTCGTAGCGCGGTTCGTCGCCCTGGCCTCCGTCCTGTTCGCCGGCGGGATGGCCTTCGCGTACTTCGTCGTCCTGCCGCGCGCGCTCGAATTACTGACGACCTACGACGAAGACATCTACGAGATTCAGATCCGCGCGAGCTACTTCCTCTCGTTCGTCACGCTGATGATCTTCGCCACCGGCTTGATCTTCCAGATGCCGATCTTCGTCATCGCGCTCGTACGACTCGGTGTGCTGACCTCGGCTCAACTGCGGTCGAATCGGCGAATCGGCTATGTCTCCCTGCTCGGCGTCGCGATCCTGCTGCCGACGGTCGACCCGGTCTCGCTCGCACTCGAAGTCATCCCGCTCTTCGCGCTGTTCGAGCTCTCGATTTGGCTGTCGGTGATCCTCGAGCGCCGGTGGCAGGCCGCAGACGCGCTCAAAGTGGAGCACGACGCCAGCGCACCGTGAGCGAGCCCCCGACCGGGCGCCGCTAACCTAAGACCCATGGCTCGATCGGCCCAGCGACGTAACCGAAAGCAGCGAGAGCGCCGGCCCACTCCACGGCCGAATGCCCCTGCTCGGACCCCTGTGGCGTCCTACGAGGACACGATGTTCTTCCCGCGCCTGCGGCGCCAGGCGAAGTGGATGTTCGTCTTCCTCGCCGTCATCTTCGGCCTCGGCTACGTGATCTTCAACGTCGGCGGCTCGATTCCGGGAACCGGCCTCGGCGACGTGTTCCAGGGGCTCGCCCAGGATTCGGGCTCAGGACCGAGCGTCGGCGAGGCGGAGGACAAGATCAAGGATCGGCCGAACGACCCGACCGGCTTCCAAGAGCTCTCGACCGCCCTTCAGCGTGAAGGGCGAAACGCGGAAGCCGTTCAACCCCTCGAGCGGTATGTGCAGATGCGCCCGACCGACCGTGATGCCCTCCGACAGCTCGGCAGCCTTCACATGGCGCAGGCTCGGACGTACGACGAGCAGGGCGCGCTCGCGCGGGCCCAGCTGAACGAGCTCACGGGAGGCGACCTCTTCTCACCGGGATCACAGAATCCGTTCGGACAGGAGTTCGCGAACCCGCAGATCACGAGCATCGAGTCCACGAAGTTCAACCAGACGCTCAACCAGGCCTTCCTCGGCTCGCAGCAGTCGTACAAGGACGCCACTCGCGTCTTCCAGAAGCTCGTGGCGGTCACGCCGGACGACGAGGAGGCAGACGAGCCGCTGATCTTCCTGCAGCTTGGACAGGCAGCCCAGTCGGCCGGAGACCTGAAGGCGGCTGTCGAGGCCTACGAGCGGTATCTCGTCGTTGCTCCCGACTCCGCGAGCGCTCCGGCCGTCAAGGCCCAGCTCCCGCAGCTCAAGGCCGCGGCCAACCCGGCCAAGAAGGGCTAGAAGACCTCACGGGGTTTGGGGAGTCACTAGACTCCTCCGAGCTTTTCGGAACCGGAGGGAGACGCGTGAACTTCGACATCAACACGGAGCAGCTGGGCGATTCGTCCTACGTGATCTCACTCGCGGGGGAGGTCGACCTGTACACCGCGCCGGAGTTCAAGCAGCAGCTGCTCGAGGTCATCAACCAGGGCGCGAAAGAGGTCGTCGTCGACTTCTCGAACACGACCTTCATCGACTCGACGACGCTCGGGGTTCTCGTCGGCGGGGTCAAGCGCCTGCGGACGAACGACGGTCAGCTCTCCCTCGTATCGAGCGACCGCAACATTACGAAGATCTTCGAGATCACCGGTCTCGACCGGGTCTTCACGATCTACGGAAGCCGCGACGAGGCCGTCGCCGCCTCCAGCTCCGCGACCCAGCCTTCGGCGTAGTTTGGGCGCCCTGCGCGCCGCTCTCATCGTTCTGGCGGCGCTCGCGCTGATTGGTTGTGGCACCGACGGCCTGACGAGCGAGGCTTCGGACGCCGGTCAGGGGAAGGTGTTGTTCCAGCAGAAGTGCGGTTCGTGCCACACCTTGCGGGAGGCCGGAACCGAGGGCTCCTCGCCCGACAATCCCGTCAGCGGGCCGAACCTCGACTCAGCGTTCGCGGCGCCACGAATGGAAGGCTTCGACGAGAGCGTCATCCGAGAGACTGTTCGTCACCAGATCGACTACCCGACGCCTCCGATGCCGGAGGATCTGCTGGACGGAGACGAAGCGGACGCCGTCGCCGTCTACGTGGCGCTCGTGGCCTCACAGCCGAAGGCGAAGGTCGCGGTCCAGGGCGGTTCCGACTCCAATGACCCGAAGACGTTGTTCACGTCGAGTTGCGGCTCCTGCCACGTGCTCTCCGATGCGGGAACCACGGGCGCCATCGGGCCGAACCTCGACGAGGCAAAGTCGAGCTTCGAGAAGTCGTACAGCCAGATCAAGAACGGCGGCGGCGGCATGCCGGCCTTCGGCGAGCGCCTGACGGACGATCAGGTCCGCGCCCTCGCGCAGTACATCGTCCGCGTGACCTCGGGCTAACGCCCTCGTTTCGCAGAAAGTCGTCAGACTTTCTACGAAACCCGCTCGGCGGCGAGGTCGACGACCACGTGCGTGATCGGGACGTCGAAGCGCTGGCGCGCCGCGCGCACGATTCCGCGCTCGAGCCACTGAGACTTGCCCGCCGGGTGCGTCGAGATGATCACCTCGTCCGCGCCGAAGGTCCGGAGGTTGTCCTCGATCGCCTGAAGTGGATCGGCGTCTCCGACCTCGCCTTCCGCAGCCAGCCCGGCCTCC
The DNA here is from genome assembly GCA_046716905.1 of Gaiellaceae bacterium. GTDB lineage: Bacteria > Actinomycetota > Thermoleophilia > Gaiellales > Gaiellaceae > JACDAN01. The sequence goes on along the minus strand of JBKJWJ010000264.1, from coordinate 5,225 downwards.
CGGAGACCGGCGAGGCTGCTGCCGAGCCGTTCGAGCGCCTGGGCCCTGCCCGCGTCCTCGTCGGAGGCGAAATACTTCATCGGAGAGACGAGGGCGGGGCAGACGACGCGCACGCGCACCTCCGAGCCTTCCGAGCGCTCTCGAATCTGGTCGCGAAGGGTCTCGCCGGCGACCGTCTCGTTCGCGATCACAAGGATCCGCCGCTCGCCGGCCGGACTGGGGTGAATCACCGCGCTCTGGCGCGGCAGCTCCCTGCGCGCCCGGATCATGGCCCCAACCGCGATCAACGTCAGGAACACGAACATCGCGAGACCAAACCACGTGTTCATCGCCGCTGCGAGAACGATCAGCGCGAAGTATCCGCCCGTGAGCAGGACGAGGCGAAATGCGTCGGCCTCGTTCCTGAAGGGGTTCCGCATTGCCCTAGAGCAGGTAGATCGTCGCGTACACCACGATCCACATTACGTCGACGAAGTGCCAGTAGATCCCCGGAATCTCGACACCGTGGTGATGCGAAGGCGTGAAGTGGCCCCTGAACGCCCTGATCGTCGCGAACGTGAGGAGCGTGAGCCCGACGAAGACATGGGCGCCGTGAAGCCCGGTGAGCCCGTAGAAGATGGTTCCGAAAGCGCCGTCGGCCGGTGAGAATCCGACCCGCGCGTACTCGAGCATCTGCGTCAGGAGGAAGGTCGTGCCGAGCGCCAGGGTGAGAACGAGGCCGGCCTGGAGGCCGATTCGGCTCCCGCGCTTGATCGACTGGAGGGCCCAGTGGATCGTGAAGCTCGAGGTCACGAGGATCGCGGTGTTCACGCCGGCGACGAACTTCGGAAGCTCGAACGGCTCGAGGGGCCATTCGGCGTTGCCGTTCACGCGGATGAAGAAATAGGCGGTGAAAAACGACCCGAAGAGCATGATCTCCGACGCGATGAAGAGCAGCATCCCGAGCGTCGCCGAGTCGACGCGCGAGCTCTGATTCGCCTCGGGCGGATGAGCGCCGTGATTCGCGGTCTCCGCGTGCGCGCTCATTCGGCAGCCACGGTCGGCGGATGCGCGTCGACTTCGTCAGCCGAGATGACCACGTGCTCGACGGGGATCTTCGCGTCGTTGTGGAGCCGCTGAACGAGGTTCTTCCGCATCCACGGCGACCGGGCCGGCTCGAAGGTCGAGACGATCACCTCGTCGACGCGCTCATCCTCGATCGCGTGCATCGCCGCGGTGTACGGATCCGGATGTGAGACCTGGCCGTGAACGTCGATCCCGGCTGCACGGAGCGCCGAGAGTGCGCGGCGCAGACGCCGCTCGGCCTCCGGATGCGCGGACTGGTTCGGGTCGCTCTGCGGAGAGATGATCAGAAAGCTCGCCGGGCCCCGCTCCGCCCGTTCGCGGATGCGCGCGATCAAGGCCTCCCCGACGACAGTCTCGTTGGCGACCACGAGCACGTTCTTCTCGCCCTCCTCGCGGGCCATGTCGACGACGACGTGCTCCACAGGTACGTCGCCCGCCACCTTCTTGATCCTGTCGACGACGTTCTTCCGCAGCCACCCTGACTTCTGGAGCGGGTGGGTCGAGACGATGACGTCGGTCGGGCGCGGGTCGAGCATTCCGAAGGCGTCGCGGACCGCCGACTCGGGGTCGCTCTCGAGCACGAGGCCGTGGGCCGGCACTCCCGCTTCACGGAGTTGCGCGAGGGTGCGGTCCAGCCGCCTGCCGGCAGCGGCGCGGCGGGTGTCCTCGTAGACGACGTAGCCGGTCTGAGGAGTGGAGACGGGCGCGAGGACCGTCACGAGCTCGACATCCTGCTCGGCAGCCTTCTTCTTCACCGCCTCGATCAGCCGGGTGCCGGTGACCGTCTCGTTCGCGACGACCAAGACGTGCCTCAACGCCGAACCTCCTCGGTCGTCGTATCTCGGTCGCCGCTCAAGATCGCGTGCTTGGCGCCCGGCACCCCGTACTCGTAGGGGTTCCCGACGACTTGCGGGATTTCGTCGAAGTTGAAGATCGGCGGCGGCGAGGAGACCTGCCACTCGAGCGTCAGCGCCCGCCACGGATTCGCGGGCGCAGGGGCGCCGCGCGCCCAGCTGACGATCATGTTGTAGACGAAGACGAGGAACGAGGCGCCCAGGACGAATGACGCGATCGAGATGACGAAGTTCCACTCGCTGAACTGACCCTCATACGTGTAGACACGCCTCGGCTGGCCCTGGACTCCGATGATGTGCATCGGGAAGAAGGTGGCGTTGAACGCCACGAAGGTCAGCCAAAAATGCAGCTTTCCGAGCGTCTCGTTGTACATCCGCCCGGTCATCTTCGGGAACCAGTAGTAGAAGCCGGCGAAGATCGTGAAGAGCGATCCGCCGAGGAGCACGTAGTGGATGTGCGCGACGACGAAGTACGTGTCCGACGTGTGGATGTCGATCGGCACGGCGCCGAGGAAGATCCCGGACAGCCCGCCGATCACGAACATGGACACGAACCCGAGCGCCCATAACATCGGCGTCGCGAAGTTGATCTTGCCCTCCCAGGTCGTGGCTAACCAGGAGAACACCTTGATCCCGGTCGGGACTGCGATCAGGAGGGTCGTGATCATCATCGGGACCCGGAGCCAGGTCGCCATGCCCGCGACGAACATGTGGTGCGCCCAGACGGAGAACCCGAGGATCAGGATCGCGATCAGTGAGAGCGCCATCAGCCGGTAGCCGAAGATCGGCTTCCTCGACATCGCGGAGATCACCTCCGAGGCGATACCGAAGCCGGGCAGCATCATGATGTAGACCGCCGGGTGCGAGTAGAACCAGAAGATGTGCTGGTACCCGAGCGGGTACCCACCGCCGGCCACGTCGAAATAGTGCGTATGCATCAACTTGTCGAAGGTGACGAAGAACTGCGAGCCGGCGATGAAGGGCGTCGCGATCACGACGAGCAGTGAAGTCGTGAAGTTCGCCCAGACGAGGAGCGGCATGCGCCAGAAGGTCATTCCCGGCGCCCGCATCGTGATGATGGTGACCAGGAAGTTGAGCGCGGTCGCAATCGACGACGCGCCCGCCCACTGGACGGCCATCGTGAAGAAGATGTTCCCGAACGGCTGCTCGACCGAGAGCGGCGCGTAGTTCGTCCAGCCGGCACCGAATCCGGGGAAGAAGAAGCTCGAGAGCATCATGATCCCGGCGATCGGGAGCAGCCAGTACGAAAGGGCGTTCAGGCGCGGGAACGCCATGTCGGGCGCACCGATCATGATCGGCAGCACGTAGTTCGCGAGGCCGGCGAAGGCCGGGATCACGAAGAGGAAGATCATCAGTGCGGCGTGCGCGGTGAAGAGCTCGTTGTAGGTCTGCGGGTCGACGAAGTCCGCCTCGGGCGTCGCGAGCTCGGCGCGCACGAGCATCGCCATCATCCCGCCCGCCAGGAAAAAGAAGACCGTGGTGACGACGTACTGGACGCCGATCACCTTGTGGTCTGTGTTGATCCGGAAGTAGTCGTTCCAGCGCTTCGCGCCGTGGCCCGAGTGATCCTCCGGCCGAGTGGGCTTGCCGAACGCCCACGCGAGCCAGTAGTCGAACGCGCCGAGACCTGAGAGGAAACCGAGCGGCGCCGCAGTCAGGAACGCGACCGTGATGATCGGCTCCCACTCGACGACCGGGTCCCAGCCGGCAAGGGCGCGAATGCCGGCGACCAGGCCGAAGCCGAGCGAGGCGAAGAGCGCGGTCATCCATGCGGCGCGCACCCAGCCGGGCGCCATCAGCCGGCGCACGACCGTCCGAGGAGGCGGCGGCGCAGCGTGCGCGTAGGCGTCGTGGTCGGTGTGCTCGTGGACCGTGCTCAACTCATCCCCCCTGGAGTGGCACGCGAAGATAGCCAGCGCTGGAAGTCGGCAGGGGAGACAACGATCGCCCGGGTGCGCATCAAGGAGTGGCCGAGCCCGCACAGCTCGGTGCAGATCAGGCGGTAGCTGCCCGTCTTCGTCGGAGTGACCGTAATCTCGGTCGTAATTCCCGGCACCGCGTCCTGCTTCTGGCGGAACTCAGGCACCCAGAACGAGTGGATGACGTCTCTGGCCGATAAATAGAGACGCGCGGACCGGTCGACGGGCAGCTGGAGGTTCGCCGAGGCCTTGCAACCGTCCTCCATGATCGCCTGATCGCGGCGCACGCACGCCATGTTGTCCTCGCCGGGGTCCTTGCCCTCGGGCGGATAGAGGAACGTCCAGGCGAACTGCTGGCCCCAGACCTCGACTCGGAGGGCGTCGTCGGGAACCGACTCGTTCTGCGCAAGCGCAACCGAGCTGACGATGATCATCGCGATCACGAGCACGAGCGGAACGGCCGTCCAGGCGATCTCGATACCGGTGTGACCGTGGATCGGGGGGCCGTCGGAGTCGTCGTCCGGCTTGGCCCGGAAATTCACGACCGAGTACATGGTGATGGCCGCGACGACGGCGAAGATCGCGATACAGATCGCCGTCACGAACCAGAACACGAAGTCGATCCGCTCGGCTTCCTTGGAGGACTGCTCGGGCAGCCAGGGAATAAAGATCGCGACCGCGGTCGCACCTGCCGCGAACAGGAGAGCGACCACAATCAGTCGAATCAGCGCCCCGGCGCGCACCGCCGCGAGCCTACCGAGTTAGCCCAGAGGCCGGAGCGGGTACACCCAACGCGCCGTGGTCGTGCACCCGCCCGCCACCGCACTCACAAGGAGGCACTGAATGGGACTCGGAGTAAGCCTGTTGCTCGTCGCCGTCGGTGCGATCCTCGTCTGGGGTCTGCAGAGCGATATCGCAGGAATCAGCGAGGACGCCATCGGCGTCATCCTCATGGTTGTCGGGATTGCAGGTCTCCTGCTCTCGATGATGTTCTGGTCCAGCTGGGGCGGCCCCGGCTATTTCGGCGGACGTCGCCGCGCGACGTACGTCGAAGACGGCCCGCCGCCGCCGGCCTGAGGGAAACGGCAGTGCGCGGGCGGCGAGACCGCCCGCGCTGCCGTCTCCCTCAGGCCGGCGGGGGCGCCGGGCCGTCTTCGACGTATGTGGCGCGGCGGCGGCTACCGAAGTAGCCGGGACCGCCCCAGCTGGACCAGAACATCATCGAGAGCAGCAGTCCCGCTGCTCCGACGATCATCAAGATCACGCCGATGGCGTCCTCGCTGATGCCCGCGACATCGCTCTGCAGACCCCAGACGAGGATCGCCCCGACGGCGATCAGCAACAGGCTTACTCCGAGTCCCATTCA
>JBKJWJ010000263.1:0-17009 GCA_046716905.1 Gaiellaceae bacterium | reverse complement strand
CTCCTGCTCGCGAACGTGCCGGACGAGCGCGCTGATCAGGCTCGACTTGCCGACACCGGGCGGCCCCGTGATCCCGACGGCGTACGCATGCCCCGTCTCGGGATAGAGCCTCCGGACGAGGTCGTACGCCATCGGGTCGGAGTTCTCGACGAGCGAGATCGCCCGGGCGAGCGCACGCCGGTCGCCGCCCCGGACTCCCGCGAGCAGCGTCTCGGGGGTCCAGTCGCGCCGCCCGGCCACACGAGCAGCCTAGAGGCGCGCGGTCTCGACAGGTTCGGGTTCGCGTTGCGGCTTCGGCGCAGCCGGCGGCCGCGACTCCACCCCACGTGCCAGCAGGAGAGCGACGACTGCCGCAGCTGCCGAGAGGCCCCCGGCGATTGCCCAGACCGTTCTGGGGCCGAGCTGATCCGTGAGCGGGCCCGAAGCGACCATTCCGATCCCGAGGACGACATAGTTCGAGCTCATCAGGAGCGTGAAGGCCCGGCCGCGCAGCTCGTCGGGCGCGCCGCGCTGAACGAAGAGTGCGTTGCAGACGACCGCGGCGCCATTTCCCGTTCCGAGGACGATGACACAGAGCGCAGCGACCCAGACGTTGGGCGACGCCGCCGCTCCCACCATCCCCACGGCGACAAGTGCGATGGACGTCCCGTAGACGGTCGCAATCGCCCGTTGCTCCAAGAGCGAGCCTGCGAGCAGGCTCCCGAACGCCAACCCGATGCCCGTGGCGCCGACCAGTAGGCCGTACCCGAAGTCGCCGGCGCCGAAAGCTTCCTTCGCCAGCTCGATCTCGGCGACGTTCACCCCTGCACTCGCCAGCATGATCACGTTCCACGCGGTGAGGACGGTCAGGAGGGCGCGCGAGCCGCGGACGAGCGCAAAGCCGTCCGCGAGATCGCGCCAGTAGCCGCGGCCGGCCGCCGGCGCCGCTTGCAGCAGGCGATCCGGGATGCCGGCGAGCAGCGCCGCCGACACGAGGAACGTGACCGCGTTGATCCAGTAGGCCGCCTCAGGCCCGGTCGCTGCGACGAGGATGCCGCCGATCACCGGGCCGAGGGCCCACGCGAGATTCTCGATTGTCTGCAGGAGCGAGTTCGCCTGAGGGAGATCCTCGTCCGGCAACAGGTTCGGAAGCCCTGCGTAGAGCGCCGGCCGGAAGAATCCCGTCGCGAACCCGGCCACGGCCGCGAGGCCGACGATCGCCGCAGGCTCGTCCGCGAATGGCAGGGCGGCAAAGATCACGACTCGTAAGAGGTCGGAGGCGATCATCAGGCGCCGCCGAGGAAGGCGGTCGACGAGGGAAGCGGCCGCGACTCCGATCAAGATCGCGGGGAGGAAGTCCGCGATCAGGAGCGCGCTGACCCACACCGCGGACCCGGTGCGGTCGTAGACGTCGATCGTGAGAGCGACGAACGCGAGCCACGTGCCGAACGCCGAGCCGACCGTTGCGAGCGCGAGCAGGCGAAAGCTCTGGGCTTCCCGCAGAAGCGTGACCTGGCGGTTCAGCATTTGTTTCCTCTACGGCAAACGCTAGCGCCGAGATTGCGCCACGACTCCAAATTCACTCCTTCGAGTTAGGTCCGGGCGACACTCATCACACGACCGAGCGCCTCGGAGAAGAACGCGTTGTCCTCGGGAGACCCGACGGTGACCCGAATTGCGCCCGGCGCCCCGAAGCCGGCCGTCGGGCGGACGATCACTCCCTCCCGGAGCAGCTGCTCGAACAGCGGTCGCGAATCCGACCCGACCTCGGCGAACACGAAGTTGGCGACGGCCGGAGTCACCGGGTCGAAACCGTAGTCCCGGAGCGCCTGCTCGATCGCCGGACGTCCTTCGGCGTTGAGCCGGCGGCGCCGCTCGAGCTCGGCGGCTGCGCCGGGCGCGTCGAGGCTCGCAAGCGCGCAGGCTTGCGCGGCAGTTGTGATGTCGAACGCGCGGCGGACTTTCCCGATCGCGCTCACGACCTCTGCCGGCCCGACGCCGTACCCCACACGGAGCCCGGCGAGCCCGTAGATCTTCGAGAACGTCCGCAGCACGATTGCTCGGCGGCCGCCCTTCACGTACTCCTCGATTCCGTCCGCGTAGCCCGGATCGTCAACGTACTCGAAGTAGGCCTGGTCGAGCACGGTGACCACGTGCTCCGGAACCCTGTCGAAGTAGAGATCCAGCTGCTCGCGCGTGTTCATCGTCCCGGTGGGGTTGTTCGGATGGCAGACGTAGACGAGCTTCGTCCGCTCCGTGACCGCGTCGAGCATCGCGTCGAGGTCGTAGCGGCCGTCCGCCAGCGGAATGGTTCTCGCAACGGCTCCGAGCTTCTTGGCCCCGATCACGTAGCTCGGGAAGCTTGACCAACCGCAGACGATCTCGTCGCCCGCGTCGAGCGAGATCTGGGACAGAGCATCCAAGATGCCGTCGGCGCCGGCTCCGAGCGCGATCTCCTCGAAACGGACGCCGTGCCGCTCGGCGAGTGCGGCGCGCAACTTGTAGGCACCACCGTCCGGGTACCGGTTCAGTTCGGGCCCGGCGGCTGCGAGTGCCTCGAGCGCCTCCGGGAAGGGACCGAACGGCCCTTCGTTCGACGCGAGCTTGACGACCCGATCGAGCCCGAGCTCACGCTGGACCTCCTCGACCGGCTTGCCGGGCTCGTATGGGACGAGGTCACGGACGGCGGGCTTGAAGAAGCTGTCCGCGATCTCGGCGAGCGTCTGCACGCGCTGAATCTACTGAACGGTGTAGGCCATCAGGATCGCGTCCAGATACTCAGGGCCCCGCCGATAGTGGCCTCGCCGCAAACCCTCCTGGCGGAATCCGAACTGCTCGTAGAGGGCAATGGCGGCCTCGTTGTGCGGGAAGACGTGGAGCTCGAGCTTCCGCACGGCTGCGCCACGCGCCCAGTCGACGGCGGCATCCAGCAGCGCTTTCCCGATCCCCCGGCGCCGGTGCGCTGAGGCGACCATCAGGCCCAGATCCGCGACGTGCCTGCTGGCCGGATGGGGATCGCGGCCGAGCGACAGACGTCCGACGAGCCCTTCCGGCAGCTCGGCGACGAACACCGCGGCATCGTCGTAGCGGCGCAGCGCCCGCAGGAAGCGGCGTTCCTCGCCGGGCGAGCGCCAAGCGCCGTCGGAGATGAGCCAGCCCTCGGGCTCGGACGCGACCGCCTCGGCGAGCGCGACGAGCGCGCCCGCGTCCCCGGGCTGTGCTCGCCGGACAACGGCCCGCTCAGCCATCGACGACGATCCCGTGGCCGCCCCGTCGCGGGTCTCCGGCAGCGGCCAACTCGCCGCCGGGCCGCATCTCGACGGCTGCCGCCCCGCCGAAGTAGAGGTTGCGGCGGCGCCAGGGGACGACGTCGTACCCGCGTCGCTCAAGCTCCTCCAGCTCCTCCGGTTCGGAGCCTCCTTCGCAGTGGATATGTCCCTCGTCCAGATGGACGCGAGGACGCCCGATCGCCTCCTCGACGGTGAGGCCGTGGCCGAGCACGTTCACGACGATTTGGAGGATCGCGCCCCGCAGCCGCACGGAACCGGCGCTGCCAACAACGAGCCTGGGGTCTCCATCGTCGGAGAGAACGAGGGACGGCGACATCATGCTCGTGAGGCGTCTGCCCGGCTTGCGGCGGCGTCCCGGAGGATTCAGGTCGTACTCGCCCAGCATGTTGTTCAGGTGGATGCCCGTGCCCGGAACGAAGACGCCCGAGCCCGAGCCGGTCGATGCGGTGAGGGACGCGGCATTGCCGTCCCCGTCCACGACGGAGATGTGGGTCGTGCGAGACGGCTCGGCGGGCTCACGCGTGGCCCGGGTCAGCCGCCGATCGAGTCTCGCGGCAGCCGCTGCGACGACATCCTCGGCGCAGAGGCGTGTGACAAGGCCGCCGCGGTAGAGGTCCCGCGCAAAGTCCCCACCGCGAGCCAGTGTCTGCTCGCGCATCACCTCGACGAGACGTTCGATGGCGCCTGCAGTGCCCGGCCCGCCTCCGAGGCCCGCGCGCTCGAGAATCCGCAGGGCGTAGGCGAGCAGGACGCCTCCCGAAGAGGGTGGCGGATTGGACTGAAAGCGATGGCCGGCGAAAGGCGCTTCCACCGGCTTGCGCCAGATAACGCGGTACGCGGCGAGGTCGTCCTGCGTCAGTGATCCTCCTTGGCTCCGAACGCAGTCGGCGATCGCCTTGCCGAGGGCACCGCCGTGGATCGCGGCAGCTCCTTGCTCGGCGATGACCTCCAGCGTGTCCGCGAGGTCATGCATGACGAGCCGCTTACCTGCGACGAGCCGCTCGCCCTCCGGCCCGTAGATCGCCTGCCCCTCGGTCGTCCGGCGAAGCAGGATGTCCAGGATCGCGTGGAGGTACGCCTGCTCGCGGGTCAGTGCGACGCCGTCGCGCGCATGCCGAACGGCCGGCTCGACCAGGCGAGCCCAGGGAAGGGTTCCGAACGAGCGGTGCGCCGCTTCCAGGCCTGCGATCGCCCCCGGGACGGCGACGGACGCAGCGCCGATTCGAAAGACCTGCTGGGACGACCCGTCGAAATCGACGTCCACAGCTTCCATCTCGGCGTTTGGGACGTCGCCGAGGCCCTCACCGGGAAGGGAGACGAAGAAGTCCAGGAGGCGAGCCGTGCGGTCTCCCTTGCGGTGGACGAGCATGAAGCCGCCTGCGGCCGGCCCCGTCAGCGGGCTCTCGGCGACCCAGGACGTGAATGCCGCCGCGAGGCAGGCGTCGACGGCATTGCCGCCCTCGGCGAGGACGTGGGCGCCCGCCTCGGCGGTCAGCGGGTGACCGGCTGCGATCGCGCCCTTCACGGCGCCGCGGTCAGCCCTGGAGGAACGAGGGCGGCTCGAGCGCTTCGCCGGTCTCCGTCCGCGACGCGAACGATCGAGACCCGCCGCGCTGGCCGACGCCGGTAACGATCACCGTCACCCAGACCTGGCCCTCGAGCCGCTCGTCGACGGTCGCGCCGAAGATGATGTTCGTGTCGTCGACCGAGGCTCCGCGGATGACCTCCGCCGCCTCGTTGACCTCGTAGAGGGAGAGGTCGTTGCCACCGGCAATCGAGAGCAGAATGCCCTTTGCGCTGACGAGCTCGGTGTCGACCAGGGGCGACCGCATGGCCCGCTCCGCCGCCTCGACGGCTCGGTTCTCGCCGGTCGCGAAGCCGATGCCCATGAGCGCTGTCCCGGCGCCGCTCATGATCGTTCGGACGTCTGCGAAATCCACGTTGATCAGGCCTGGCTCGGTGATCAGGTCGCAGATCCCCTGGACGCCCTGGCGCAGCACGTCGTCTGCGATCCGGAACGCGTCGAGCATGGATGTCTTCTTGTCGAGAACCTCGAGCAGGCGCTCGTTCGGGATCACGATCACGGTGTCGCAGGCTTCCCTCAGCGTGTGGACGCCCTGCTCCGCCTGCGAGCGCCGCTTGGTGCCCTCGAAGCGGAACGGCATCGTCACGATCCCGACCGTGAGCGCCCCGACCTCGCGTGCGATGCGCGCGACGACCGGTGCGGCCCCGGAGCCGGTTCCGCCACCCTCTCCAGCGGTGACGAAGACCATGTCGGAGCCCCGGAGAGCCCGCTTGACCTGGTCGTATGCCTCCTCCGCGGCGCGTCGCCCGATGTCCGGCTCCGCTCCGGATCCGAGGCCGCCCGTCAGCTCCCGACCGATGTGGATCTTGACTTCGGCGTCACTGAGCGCGAGCTGCTGAAGATCGGTGTTGACGGCGACGAACTCGACGCCCGAGATGCCGGCGTCGATCATCCGGTTGACCGCGTTCAGGCCGGCGCCGCCAACGCCGACGACACGAATGACTGCGAGGTAGGCGGAATCGGCCCGCGGGGCGCGATGAAGCCGGGGGGGCGGCTCCGGAAGCGGCTCGAGCAGGCGCGCAATACCACGGTCGGAAGGCTGTTCGCGCGCCTGAACCGGCGTGGACGGCGCTGGTGCCTTGGGCTGCGCGGGCTGGTGGACGGGTTCAGGGGCCGATGGTGCGGGCGCACGGTCGGCGCGCTCGGGCAGCTCCGGTTCCGGCTCGGGTGCGACCTCGAGCTTGGGCGGCGGATGCTCGACGGTTTCCTCGAGCGGTTCGCCGGGGAGCGTCTTCCCTTCCTTTTCGGCCTGCTTCTGTGCTGCTTCGGTCGCCCGGAAGAGCTCAGCGAGCGGACCCTCACGCATGCTTGCGCGCTTTCGCGCCATTGAGCACCTCCTTCGCCAGGTCGCGGTACGCCTCGGCGGCGGTGCCGGTCGGGTCGTACTTCAAGACGGAGCTGCCTTTCACAGGCGCTTCCGCGTAACGCACGGTCTTCTTGATGCGCGTCTTGAAGACGAGCTCGCCGAAGTTCTCCTGGAGGATCTCGACGGCTTCCCGCGCATGCAGCGTCCGCCCGTCGTACATCGTCGGGAGGATCCCCTGGATCCCAACGTCGGGATTCAGGTTCTCGCGGATCATCGTCAGCGTGTTCTCGAGCTGCACGAGCCCTCGCAGCGAGAGGTACTCGCACTGGACGGGGACGATGACCCCGTTCGAGGCCACGAGTGCGTTGATCGTCAGCAGGCCGAGCGAAGGCGGCGTGTCGATCAGGACGAAGTCGTACCGATCCTTGACCGCGTTCAACGCCTTCTCCAGCGCTCGCTCGCGCCCGATCATGCTCGAGAGCGCAAGCTCCGCCCCCGCGAGGTCGATCGACGACACGGCGAGATCGACTTCCGCGTGCTGGATCACCTGGTCGATCGGGAGCCGGTGCACGAGGACGTCGAACATCGATCGTTCGATCTGATCCGGGTTGAACCCCTGGCTCATCGTCAGATTCCCCTGAGGGTCCATGTCGACGATCAGGACGCGGTAGCCCGCCTCCGAGAGCGCGACGGCGAGGTTCAACGTGGACGTCGTCTTCGCAACGCCACCCTTCTGGTTGGCGAAGGCCAGGACGCGTGCTTCGCGCGGCACGTCGGGCTCGGGTGGAGGCACGTCGACCTCCTCGGGAGCATCGTCGTCCGGCTCGCCTGTGGGCGGGCGTGTGAAGAGACCTGCAAGACGCATCAGCAGCCCATCGTTCTGCCTGGGGCCGGAGTGTCCTGCACAACCTCAGTGTGCCGGAAATCCCGGACTGCGCCACCTCGGCGGATTCAATTTTCAGGTGCTAGCGGGCCAAAAGCGCCACCCCCGTGTCCTCCACCTCGAGCGCGGTTCGACAACCGGCGAGCGCCTCGACGGCTCCTTGGGGCTCGGGCTCGGCGCGGAGCCACGCTTCGGCGTCGCGAACAAGCCCGCGCAACTCGCCGAGCAACTCGCCCGCCGGAGCCTCTGCACGGTCGAGAGCCTCGATGCGATCGAGTCGTCTGAGCACTGCGCGTGCCTCGTCCATGCCTCGAACGTACCCGCGTCCGGCGCGCATGTCTGGAACGGATCTGTGCCTAGAAAGCGCCGGCTGCGGCGACCGGCTCGAGTGGCACCGCGGGCTTTGCACGCAGGCCGAGCAGGGTCTCATCGAGCGTCTTCAGGAGCTCAAGCCGATCGCCATGCTCGAGCACGGCTACGAGCGAGCGCCGCACGAGATCCCCGGTCACGGAGGCTGCATCGCCTGCGGCGAGCAATCGAAGCCGCGCCAGGAGCGCGGCCGCCTCCCGGGGAGTCTCCCCGAGGACAGAGGCCGCACGAAGCGAAGCGGCAAAGACGCCGTCGCCGCCTCCCAGCAGCGACCCGAGCGATCCGCGGAGCTGCTCGGAGGCGAACGGGTCGTCCTGGAAGAGCGATAGCTCCCATCGGTCGAGGGCTTCGCCGAGCTCGCGGTCGCCGTCCGCCAGAGCCAGCCGCGCGCGCAGGCGAAGCGCACGCTCGGCCCGGAGCGAGTCCAGGCGCACAGGCTCGCCGGGAGGAGCCGTGCCGGCGATCGGAAGAACGGGGCGAATGCCGTACGGGCGCCAGTCGAGCCGCTCGAACAACACGGGCCCGGCGGCGATCGGTCCTGCAGTCGCAAGCCGTAGAGCAGTGACCGCGTCGGCAAGCTCGCCCGGAGCGTCGGGAGCCGAGGCTGCGCCACCGTCCCCGTCGAGATCCGCCTCGAGCTCGAGGACACAAAGGCGGTCGGGCTCCCGCTCGAACCCATCCGGGAGAAGACCGCCGGCCTGCGGCCAGTGCGCCGCGAGCTCGCCCGAGGCGACATGGCGGATCCGCACTCCGCCCCCGAGCTCGAGCGGGCCTCCGATGGAGATGCCAACGAGCGGCGCTATGGCGCCGTACGCGCGATGCGCTCCGAACAGCGATTCCTCGAACCCAGCATAGGCGCGCTCGAACGCGTCGTCGTCCCAGTCGAACCCTCCACAGGCCTCAGCCGTCTCGGCGAGGAGTGGGAGCAGCACCGTCTTCAGCAGCGCGTCCCGTGAGCTCGGACGGCCGCCCGAGTGCGCTCGCGAGAAGATCGCCGCGGCCGGCTCGCGCTCCAGTTCCGCCAAAGCCGGCTGCGTATCGGCGAGCGCGGCGAACCGACCTGCCCGAGCGTCGAGAAAGGGCTTCACGAGAGGCCGGTACTCGTAGAGGGTCGGCCGGCCCGCGGACTCGTGCTCCTCGAACGAGAACGGGACGTCGCCGCCCTCGTCCAGCTCGCGAGAGACCGCGGCGAAGGCGCCAAGGCAGAAGCCGCGGAGCACCTGGTGGAGGGTGGGTGAGCGGGCCACCATGCCGCTTACGCGCCGGGCCGCCGCACTCCTCTCTCGCCGGGTTGGCAGCTCGGGCACCAGTAGGCCGTGCGATTCGCGTCGCCCTGTCCTCGAGAACGGACCGCGGCCCGGCAGCGAGGGCACGGTCGCCCGGCCTTCCGGTAGATCGACCGCTGCTCGCGGCCGGAGTCGACCGACCGGCGCATGAGCCGCGCTGCTTCGCCGAGGACGGCGCGGATCTCCTCGTCCGTCGTGTCTCCGATCCGGCGCCACGGCGAGACTCGGGCTCCCCAAAGCGCCTCGGCCTTCCAGAGGTTCCCGATCCCGGCAACCAGCCGCTGGTCGAGGAGGGCGTCTCCGAGCTCGCGGCCCTGGTCGATTCGACGAATGTTGGAGACCATTCGGTCGACGTCGGGCGGCCGATCGAGGATGTCAGGCCCGAGCCGCCGCACGGCCCGCTTGTTGAGCTCGAGCACGGGGCCTCCCCAGAGCACGGCCTCTCTCCCGCTGCCGCGCAGCACGAGCCACGGGCGACCGTGGGTGACCGAGCCGGGCTCCCGGACCGTCCAGCGCCCGCTCATGCGGAGATGGCTGCGAAGGACGAGCCCGCCCTCGAAGCTCAGGATCAGATTCTTCCCGATCGCCTCGACCCGCTCGAGCCGCCTTCCGTCGAGTTGCTCGGCGACCCCGGTTGCCGCGGCCCGAGGATTCGGGCTCTCGACTTCGACGGTCTCCCCCACCAAGACCTGGAGGCGACGGGCGGCGCGATGGAGGGAGTCACCCTCAGGCATGCTTTGGATTGTGAAGGAGCGAGGTCTTCATCCGGCGGTTGCGGGCGCAGTGGCAGCAACGGCGTGGGCATTGCTCGAGCCCCTGGACCGGCGCGTGTTCCGCTGCGACTACTCGGATGTCGCCCTCCTCGGCAAGGTGGTGACCCGTGGTCCGCTCTGGCGGCCGGCCGGCCTCGCCGTGCACGCTCTGAACGGCGCCGTGTTCGGCCTCGCCTTCGATCAGGCTCGACGGCGATTGCCGGTGGAAAAGCGGCGGCTCGCCCTCGCGATGGCGCTCGCGGAGCATGTTGCCCTCTACCCCCTCTCGTACTTCGTCGACCGCTTCCACCCCGCGCGCGGTGAGGAGGGAATCCCTCCCCTCCTCACCAATGGGCGCGCGTTCGCCCAGGCAACCGCACGACACGCGCTCTTCGGCGTGCTCCTGGGACGATTGGCCCGCGGTTAGGTCGAACTGCCGTTCCAGCCGGCGACGACCTCGGCGAAACGATCGAGCGCCTCGTCAACCTGCTTCTCCGGATCTTCGAAGAGCTTCGCGACAGCATCGCCGGCCGCGCCTGCGGGCGGGTCGTACTCGATTGCGACCTCGATGCTCGTCTGCTCGCCGCGCTTGTCGAAACGGACGACGCCGGAGTTCTCGACGCGCGACCCCTCGACCGACTTCCACGCGATCTTCTCGTTGGGGACATCCTCGACGATCTGGGCCTCCCACTCGGCGGTTGCGCCAAGGGGCCCATCGACCTTCCAGTTCGTCCGGGTGTCGTCGCCGGCGACGGGAGTGACTTCCTTGACGTTCGGCATGAAGTTCGGAAAGTTCGTGAAGTTCCGCCAGTAGCTGTAGACCTTCTCGACGGGTGCGTCGACGGTCTTGTACTTCGCAATGCCAGGCATGGTGATCCTTTCGTCTCGTTTCCCGAGAGCTACCCGGCCATCGTTTTTGTCAAACTTCTGTCTAATTCCTCACGGGAGGCGGCTTCGGGCGCCACGCGCTCGAGAGAACGGCGGAGCCAGAGGATAGAAAGGTCCTTCGCCTTCGCCTCGACCATGACGTCGAGCGGCCGGTCAGCAGCCTCGAGGAGCGTGAGGAGATCCCAGGGCGTCAAGAAATCGGCGTGCTGGTCGAGGAGTGGCGGCTGGAGCCTCCCGCTAACCGAGCGCAGCTCGGTGCGAGCGCTCGAGACGTGCACCTTCGGCCGGAGGCCGGCGGGCCAGGTGTCGAGCGCCGCCCGTAGAGCTGTAGCCACATCCTCAAACTCCTTCGCGGCATTGCAGCGGTGGTGGTGGAGATCGAAGACGACGCGGACGCCCGTCCGCTCGTGCAACTCGAGCACGTCGGAGAGGTCGAAGCAGCGCTCGTCGTGCTCGATCACGAGTCGGCGCTGCGCGCGCTCCGACAGCTGGCCGAAGCCCCGCACCCAGCGATCGAGGGACGCCGCCGGATCGCCGTAGGCCCCTCCGACGTGAATCACGACGACTCCTTCAGGGCCGACTCCGAGGGTGTCGAGCAGGAGCGCGTCTTGCTCCACGTCGGCTCGGGCCTTGCGCGCGATCTCGTCGTCTGGGGAGCTCAGGACCGTGTATTGACCCGGGTGAGTCGAGAGCCGCAACCCGAACCGCTGTGCTTTCTCTCCGAGGCGCTCGAGGGCCTCAGCGCATTCACCGATCTGGCGCCGGTAGTCGAACTCGGGCAGGTCGGGATGCGTCCCGTACGGAACGGTGCTGCTCGACATCCGGTAGACGCGTACGCCGATCCCGTCGATGTAATCGAAGGCAGAGTCGAGAAGCTCGAGCGACCGCGAGAGGTGCGGTCCGCTCTGCCAGCGACGTGTGTCCGACGTCTTCAGTCCGCCGGCACCGAGAATCTTGACCGCGAAGCCCAAGCGGTACGGCTGAGTGTCCATCTTTTGTCCAGCCTAGGGCAACGGCTGGTGGTCGAGCGGTGTTCCTACGGACGAAGCACCGCTCGCCGGGGGCCGGCTGTGAAGCCGGCCTCCACGAGCAGCTCCATCGCGTCCGTCTCCCCCACCGGCTCGCCGTCGAAGCGCTCGACCGCCAGGCGCTTTGCCCCCCGGCGGCTCTTCACGTGGTCCACGAGCGCAGCAAGCGCCGGACGTAGCCACTCCGGATCAGGTTCGCGAAGCGGGACGAGCGTCTTCCCTCCGCGCTCGACGAAGAGCGCGGCCTCGCCTCCGAGCAGGACGACGTAGGCGCCGGCGACTCTCGCCGCTCGGGCTCCCGCTCGCTTCGGCCAGGGCACCGCGGCGCCGTAGGCCTGGGCCGGATCCGCGGCCGCCAGAACCTTGACCTCCAGCGCCTCGTCCTCCCTCGGCCGAAGCTCGCGGATCCGCTCCACTGCCCCACCGAGCGCGAACTGCGCGCCGCCGAGACCCTCGACGAAGTAGCCGCGGCGGCAGAGCCCGAGCGTCTCCAGTGCCTTCAGCTCAGCGTAGACGGCCGAATACCCGCCGGCGATTCCCTCCGCCCGGACGCCGTCGCGGGTCACGATCCCCTGGCGTTCCAGCAGGAGCTCGGCGAGCGCACGCGGATCCCGCTCCCCGGCAAAGAGCCGGTCGGTGAGGGACCAGCGGCCCTGGGTCGCCGTGATCGCCGTCGCCCGGCGCCGTGAGAACCGTCTCGGTCTCCGTTCCGGCTTCGGAACGCCGTAGCGGCGCCCGGCCCGCAGCGGCGTCCAGGCGTCGTTCGTCACCTCCCCTGCCCAGACCAGGTCCCAGAGGGCGGGCAACGCCTGCTCGGCGTCGAGCCCCGTCGCGACCAGGAGGTCGAACCAGAACTCCGCGCTCTTCGAGAGCGCCTCGCGGAGTCGGTCGTGGACCTCGCCCTCGGGACGCTCGGTTCCGGTGGGCTTGCCCAGAACGGACGCGTCCTCGCGGAAGTAGACGGCCACGCGGTCGAGTCCGGCACCGATCCAGACGAGCTCGCCGGTCGCGCACAGCTGGTCGAGCTGGGCAGGCGCGTAGTTGGGGACCCGGCGCGGCAAGATTTCCGATTCCCATAGCGCCACGGGCAGCGCGAGGCCCTGGAGCGGAACGAGCGCCTCGCGAAGCGTCGCGCGCCGGTCGATCCCCTGCCAGCCCGGCAGGAACCGCGCGAGCGCGACCTGCTCGACGGGCTCGACCTCCTTTCGGAGCGCGGCGAGCGACGCGCGCCTGATCCGGCGGAGGACGTCCGGATCGCACCACTCGCGCTCGGTTCCACCGGGCCGGAGCTCTCCCCTCACCAGCTTGTCCTCCCGTTCGAGCGCCACGAGCTCGGCGTCCGCCCGCTCGGGCTCGATGGCGAACCGCGCCGCGGCCTCTCGCGTGGTGAATGGCCCTCGGCCCCGCGCGAAGCGCGCGAGCAGTGATCGGAGAGGCTGCTCCGTGGACTCGAGGAACGCATCGGGGAGCCCGCTCGGCGGCATTGCTCCGAGGGCGTCTCGGTAGCGCCCGGCGTCCTCTGCGGCGATCAGTCGCTCCTCACCGCCGACGCGCACTCGAACGGCGCGCCGCTCCGCCTCGAGCACGGCAGCGAACGCCTCGTCGAACTCGCCTGGGCGCTGGTCGCCTCGCCGCAGCAGCAGGTCGTGAAGCCCATCGGGGTCCTTGGGCCGGCCGGTCAGGCTCTCCTCCACCTGCTCGAGCGCGCCCGGGTCGAGCAGGTCGCGGAGCTCCTCCTGGCCGAGCAGCTCGCGCAAGAGATCCTTGTCGAGCGACAGCGCCTGCGCCCGCCGCTCGGCAGGAGGCGTGTCGTCCTCGTACATGTACGTCGCGATGTAGTCGAACAGGAGCGAGGACGAATACGGCGAGGCCGAGGCGCTCTCGACGTCGACGAGGTCGATCTGCCGCGTCTTGATCCCGTGCAGCAGCCGCTTCAGCGCCGGGAGGTCGAAGACATCCTGGAGGCACTCCCTGAAGGTCTCGAGCATGACCGGGAAGGACCCGTACTTCTTCGCGACCTGGAGGAGGCTCTGGGCCTTCAGGCGCTGTTGCCAGAGCGGTGTCCGCTCGCCCGGCCGGCGCCGGGGGATCAGCAGCGAGCGCGCCGCGTTCTCACGGAATCGGGCGCCGAAGAGCGCGGTGCCGCCGAGCTCACCCATGACGAGCTCGTCGATCTCGTCGGGGTCGAGGACGATCTGCTCGGTCGGAGGCGGCTGGTCGGAGTCGGGGAAGTGGAGCGCGATGCCGTCGTCCGACCAGAGGACGGAGGCGTCGATTCCCAGCGACTCCTTGAGCCGGGCAGAGACAGCCAGCGCCCACGGGGCGTGCACCCGGGCGCCGAACGGCGTCAGGACGCAGACGCGCCAGTCGCCGATCTCGTCCTTGAAGCGCTCGACGACCACGGTGCGATCGGACGGCACCACGCCCGTCGCCTGCTCCTGGTCGCGGATGAAGGTCATGAGGTTCTTCGCGGCGAGCGGATCGAGCGAGTAGTCGGTTCGGAGCCGCTCGTCGGCAGCCTCGTTCGAGAGCGACGCGAGCTCGCGGGAGGCTTTTCCGATCGCCTCGCCGAGCTCGTACGGCCTGCCCGGCCCCTCGCCCTTCCAGAACGGGATTGCCCCTGGGACGCCTGGTGCCGGCGACACGAGGACGCGATCGCGCGTGATCTCCTCGATCCGCCAGGTGGAGGCGCCGAGCATGAAGGTCTGGCCGGCGCGGGCCTCGTAGACCATCTCCTCGTCGAGCTCGCCGACTCGGCCGCCGCCGTCTACGAGATGGACGCCGAAGAGACCTCGGTCGGGGATCGTCCCGGCGTTGGTGACCGCGAGGCGAGCCGCCCCGCCCCGGCCGCGGATGACGCCGGCCGTCCGGTCCCACACGATCCGGGGTCGCAGCTCCGCGAACTCGTCCGACGGGTAGCGGCCGGCCAGCATGTCGAGGACGTTCTCGAGCTGAATCCGCGAGAGGTCGGCGAACGGATAGGCGCGCTTGACGAGCTCGTGGAGCTCGTCCACTTCGATCTCCTCCTGCGACGAGATCGCGACGATCTGCTGCGCCAGGACGTCCAGTGGGTTGCGCGGGATCTGGGTCTCCTCGATCGCGCCTTCCTTCATGCGCTTGACGACCACGGCGGACTCGAGCAGGTCGGCCCGGAACTTCGGGAAGACACGGCCCTTGGAGACAGAGCCGAGGTCGTGGCCCGCGCGCCCGATCCGCTGGAGCCCACGCGCGACGGACTTCGGCGACTCCACCTGGACGACGAGGTCGACGGCGCCCATGTCGATTCCGAGCTCGAGCGACGAGGTGGCAACGAGGCACGGGATCTCTCCGCGCTTGAGGAGCTCCTCGACCTCCAAGCGCTGCTCCCGTGCCAGAGAGCCGTGGTGGGCTCTGGCAATCTCTTTCTCGGCCAGTTCGTTCAGACGCAGCGCGAGGCGCTCGGCGAGCCGGCGGTTGTTGACGAAGACGATCGTGGAGCGGTGCTCCTCGACGAGCTCCAGCAGCCTCGGGTAGATCGACGGCCACATCGACTGCGAGGGCGCCTCGTTGCCGGTTCTCAGGATGTCGGTGATCTCCGCGGAAGCAGGGGCGCCGGGCTCTCGCATGTCCTCGAGCGGCACCACGACCTGGACGTCGAGCTCCTTCGTGCGCCCTACGTCCACGAGCTCGATCGGGCGGCCGCCGGAGACAAACCTGCCGATCTCCTCCATCGGTCGCTGGGTCGCGGAGAGCCCGATGCGCTGGAAGGGCTCGCCGGTCAGCCGCTCGAGTCGCTCGATCGTCAGCGCCAGGTGGGCGCCGCGCTTCGTGCCTGCGACGGCGTGGACCTCGTCGAGGATCAGCGTGCGGACACCGGTCAGCGTCTCGCGCGCCTTCGAGGTCAGCATCAGGTAGAGCGACTCGGGGGTCGTGATCAGGAGGTCGGGTGGGTCGCGGAGCATCTTCTGCCGCTCCTTCTGCGGCGTGTCGCCCGTGCGAACCGCGACCTTGACCTGAGCCTGCAGCCCGGCCAGCGGCCCCCGGAGGTTCCGCTCGATGTCGTAGTTGAGCGCTTTGAGCGGCGAGACATAGACGAGGCGCGTGCCCTCACCCGGCTCCGCGACGAGCCGGTCGAGCCCGTACAGAAACGCCGCGAGCGTCTTGCCCGACCCAGTCGGCGCCTGGATCAGCGTGTGCGCGCCGGAGGCGATCTTCGGCCATCCAAGGTGTTGCGCGGGCGTCGGGCCGTCGAACGTCTGCTCGAACCAGGTGCGCGTCCCGGGGCTGAAAACGGAGAGCGCGTCCATGACTCCCAGGGTAGCCAGTGAGACAATGCTGACTTGGCCGATCAACACGCGATGTTCCGAGGCCCAGCCGAGGTCTACGACCGGTTCGTCGGCCGGTACAGCCCTCGGTTGGCCCGCGCAATGTGCAACGCGGCGGGGGTAACCACGGGACAACGGGCGTTGGACGTCGGCTGCGGCTCCGGTGCGCTCATCGCCGCACTGGCCGGCGTTCTGGGAGCGGAGAACGTGACAGGCCTCGATCCATCGGAGCCGTTCGTCGAGGCGGCTCAGGCCCGCGTTCCGGGGGCGCGCGTCGTCGTCGGGTCAGCCGAGTCGCTCCCATTCGGGGATGACGAGTTCGACGCCGCTCTGTCGCAGCTCGTCGTCAACTTCCTCGCCGATCCCGAGCTGGGCGTGCGCGAGATGTCACGCGTGACCCGGCCGGGAGGCGCCGTCGCCGGCTGCGTGTGGGACTACGGCGGCGGGATGACAATGCTCCGAACCTTCTGGGAGGCCGCGGCCGCACTCCACCCGGAGCGTGCGACACCGCAGATGGAGTCGCACACGATGCGCTTCGCCACGCCGGAAGAGCTCGCCGCGCTCTGGCTGACCGCCGGTCTCGACGAGGTCGACGTTTCACCGATCGACGTCGAAGCCGCCTACCACGACTTCGAGGACCTCTGGTCGCCGTTCCCGTCCGGCGTCGGTCCCGCCGGCGCGTATGCAGCTTCCCTCGACGACGAGGCGCGCGACCGACTGCGCGAGGAGTTCGCACGCCGTCTCGGCCCGCCGCCCGACAGCCCGTTCACGCTCTCGGCCAGGGCCTGGTGTGCCGTCGGCAGAGTCCGCAGCGTCGGCCCGATCGAGGCGGGCTAGGGCAGTGGCACCTTGGGGAGGGAGACGACGCCGAGCCGAGCCAGGATCGCGTCGCTCTCCGCGCGGCGGGCGTCGGCGTCTGGCGCCTTCGTGTCCGCCAACGCGCGCAGCGTGAGCGCCTCTTCGTAGAGGGCCTGGAGGTCGCGCGCGAGGCGGAGGCTCTCGAGGAGGTGTTGTATGCCTTCGTCGGGCCTGCGCGCCTGATGCAGCGCCAGCCCGATCGTGCGCTCGACGAGCGCCTCCAACCCGCCGAACGGCGTCTCGCGCGCGGCCTCGAGCAGGGCGGAGGCGACCTCGAGCGCCTCGGAGTACCGGCCCTCGAGGACGAGGCACTCGGCGCGGCGGGCGTTCGTCTCGTTGACGTAGCGGCCGGCCTCGATGGCGGAAAACGCGGTTGCCGCCTCGCCCAGCAGCACGTGCGCCTCGGCGAAGCGGCCGTCGCGGGCCCCCACGCGGCCCACGTTTCTGGTGCCGAGCGCCGCGCCGATCGGGAAGCGCGCTG
>JBKJWJ010000262.1:0-9872 GCA_046716905.1 Gaiellaceae bacterium | reverse complement strand
CCTCGTCTACAACGGCGCCGGCCTCACCGAGGCGCACCTCGACGAGGTTCGCGAGGAACTGCGCGTCAAGGAGGTCGAGCACGGCGAAGTCGATGCCCAGGAGCTTGTCGTCAAGCCGAATCTTCCCATGCTAGGCCCGAAGCTCGGGAAAGAGCTCGGGGCTGTCCGGGCGTCACTCGCGGCCGGCCAGTTCGAGGAGCTCGGCGGTGGCCGCTTCCGGGTCGGCGATCGCGAGCTCGGCCCGGAGGAGGTGCTCGTCGAGCGGCGTGGCAAAGAAGGTTGGGCGGTCGCGTCCGAGGGCGGTGTCACGGTCGCGCTCGACACTCGCCTCGACGCCGAGCTGGAGCTCGAGGGTCGCGTCCTCGACCTCGTTCACCGGCTGAACGCGATGCGGAAAGAGGCGGGCCTCGAGCTGAGCGACCGCATCGCCGTCACCCTCCCGGCCAGCCAGGCCGACCTCCTCGGCGACCACGCCGAGTGGATCAAGGCCGAGGTACTGGCGGTCTCCATCGAGGCCAACGGGGACTCGGCCGAGCCGCTGATCACGAAAGCCTGAGCGCGGGCCGGGTGACGCCCGAGCCCACAATGAGCCAAACCGTAGGAGAATGAGCGGGTGGGCAACCCTCACGACAAGGATCGCCGCAAAGAAAACGATCGTCGCACCGGTGACGACAGGCGCACGCAGCCGGAGAAGGACGTGGAGGGCGAGCGCCGGTCGGGCACCGAGCGACGCACCAGTCCCGAGCGACGCAAGCCCAGGCCGGACTCGACTCCGTCCGACTAGGTCTGGGTCTCGGCGAGCGCGAGCTCGCGACGCAGCTCGACCGGCAGGCGGAACACGACATCTTCGTGCACCGACTTGAATGCCTCGATCCGCTCCACGCCCCGCGCTCGGAACCAGTCGCAGACGCGCTCGACGAGCTTCTCGGGAGCCGAGGCGCCGGACGTGATGCCGACGATCTTCACGCCGTCGAGCCAGCGCTCGTCGATCTCGGTCTCGTCGTCGATCAGGTACGAGGCCACCCCGCCGGCGCGCGCGACGTCGACGAGCCGGTTCGAGTTCGACGAGTTCCGGGAGCCGATCACGAGCAAGAGGTCGACCTCGCTGAGCAGATCTTTGACCGCCCACTGGCGGTTGGAGGTCGCATAACAGATGTCGTCCCGCTTCGGCGCGCGCGCGTTCGGGAAACGGCGCCTCAGAGCGGCGATGATCATTCCCGTCTCGTCCACCGAGAGCGTTGTCTGCGTGATGTAGGCGACGCGATCCGGGTCGCGCACCGTCAACTGCTCCGCATCCTCCACCGACTGGACGAGCACGGTCGCCTCGGGAGCCTCGCCCATCGTCCCGACGACCTCCTCGTGGCCGGCGTGGCCGATGAGCACGACGGTGTACCCCTCGGCCGCGTAACGCCGGGCTTCCACGTGCACCTTCGTCACGAGCGGGCAGGTCGCGTCCACGGTCTTCAGCGAGCGGGCGTGCGCGTTTGCGTACACGGACGGCGCGACGCCGTGCGCGGACAACACAACGCGAGCGCCTTCCGGTACTTCCATCTCGCTCTCCACGAAGATCGCCCCGCGCTCCTCGAGCTCGCGGACGACGTGGATGTTGTGGACGATCTGCTTGCGGACGTAGATCGGGGGCCCGTGGAGGTCGAGCAGCTTCTCGACGGTGTCCACCGCCCGCTCTACGCGCGCGCAATACCCGCGAGGCGACGCCAGGAGCACCCGTTCGACCATGTTGCCATGGTAGCCCGCGCCTCTTTCCCGCTTTGAAAGATGGGCCGGTCGGCCTATTGGAATTCGGGATGCATAGGGGTAGCTTCACGTCACTGGGCGACGCGAGCCGCGGTGCGCGTACCTGGCCACCATCCGCGGTTAGCACTAGGGAGAGCCCGCCGCACCGACCCCCCCGAGCGGCGGGCCTCCCTCGTTTTCTCTGCGCCGGCCCGCTCTCTCCGTATCATCCGTCTCGCCCGTGGCGCCGATTCGCGTGACGATCGCTGCGCAGCCGTTGCTCTCGGTCGCTGTCGGCTATCTGCTGCTCGCCCTCGCGGCGGCATTGTTTGTCGCGGCCGTTGCCCTCCTCACCGCCTATCGACGCCGGCACAGGAGCGGAGGGCACGCCGAGACTCCCGCGCCAGAACGTGTTGCCGAGCAGTTCGCGGCGAACCGCCCGGCCGCCCTTCCCAAGGCTCCGGCCTCGCTCTCCGCGGGGCTCGCTCGCGCACCCGACGCGAGCTCGGTCGGACGCACGCTCCTGGAGGAGGTGGTTGAGCTCCTCGGCGTGGAGTTCGCCGCACTGGCGATGATCGACGAGGAGGCCAAGGAGGCGACAGGCCTCGTCGCTCGCGCCAACGGCGAGGACGTTGCCTGGTGGCGCTCGGTGCGCATCGACCTCGAGCACGAGCCGTCCGCGATCGCGAGCGCGGCCTACGAGGCGACACCGCTCACGATCTTCGACGTCGAGACCTCACCCAGAGTCAACCGCCGGCTCGCCGAGCGCGTGGGAGCCAAGAGCGCCGTCTTCATCCCCGTCGTGTCCGGGTCACGCGTACTCGCGGTGGTCATTGCCGCGAGCACCGGCCGGCGCCGTGCCTTCCCGCCGCATGAGATCGCCCGTCTCGAGTCGGCAGCTGGAGAGGCTGCCCTCGCTCTGGAGAAGACCCGCTCGGCAGCCCAACTGGAGGAGGCGCTCGAACGCGAGCGCCTCGTCGCGGCGATCGGGAGACGCGTTCGCTCCGAGCACGACATCGAGGCGCTCCTCGGGGTTGCCGTCGAAGAGGTCGGCAAGGCGACCGCCGTCACGCGCTGCTTCATCAGGCTCGGTGAGCCCGGTGAGCCCATGCCGATCAGAGCAGAGTGGGATGCGCCGAACGTCGAGCCGATCGGCGATGCCGCGCCGAACCTTCCGGTGGCGAACCTCGCCGTGCGCAAACGGGCTACCGTCGCCTGCGGAGACGTCGAGAACGAGCCCGAGCTCGACGACCCGAGCCTCGGCCGGGTCGAGACGCTTCTCGCCATCGGCACGAAGTCGGTGCTCGCGACGCCCATCCAGGTGTTCGACCAGGTGATCGGAGCCTTCGCGCTCCACCGTGCAGAGGTCACGGAATGGACGCAGCCGGAGATCGCGCTTGCCGAGGCCGTCGCGCGTGAGGTCGGCCTGGCGCTGCACACCGCGCAGCTCCTGAGCGAGAACCGGCGCCGCCTCGACCGCCAGGCGGCACTCGTTCAGGCCGCCCAGGTGATGACGAGTGAGCTTCAGGTCGAGATCGTGCTCCAGCGGCTCGTCGTCGAGGTGACGAAGCTCCTCGAGACCGACGCCGCAGACTGTTACCTCTACGACACCAGGCGCGGCGTTCTCCGCTGCGCCGCGGTCTACGGGCTGCCGGCGGAGCTCATCGAGTTCGAGTTCCCCGCAGAGACGGCCCTCGCGGGTGAGGCGATGCGCCGCCGTCAGGTCGTCGTCTCGGGCGAGTACGAGCACGAGGTTCAGGGACCGCACCCCGCCTACGAGCGCTTCACGGGCGCCATGGTGGCCCCCATGACGTGGTGGGGAGAGGTGCGCGGCGTGATCGGTGTCGGGACGACCGATCCGGATCGCCGATTCAGCTCAGAGGACGTCGAGGTGCTCGAGGCGTTCGCCAGCCTCGGTTCGGTGGCCCTCCGCAATGTCGCGAGCATCGAGCAGAGCACGCGCCAGGTTCGCATCCAGCGCGGCTTCTTCCGGATCGCGTCGGTTCTCGCGCAGCCGCTCTCGCTGAACGAGACCCTGGACGCCGTCGCCCAGGCCGCGAGTGAGGCGCTCGGCGGCAGCTTCGCGGCCGTCCTGATGCCGGGCGAGCGCGGTCTCACCCTCGCCGGAGCGCACGAGCTTCCGGCTCAGGTGGCCGAGTTTCTCCGCGAGGGACTCGGCCAGGCCGACGCACTACGCGAGGGCGCCGCCCGAAAACGAGTTCTCGCCGCACCCCAGCTCGCCCTCGACGACCGGTTCGGAGAGGACTGGCGCGCGCTCGCCGTGACGGGAGGCTTCCTGTCCCTGGTCTCGGTCCCGGTCGAGGCGCCACGCAGGGAGCAAACGGGCGTCGGACTCGTCTTCTTCGCGGAGGAGCAGGCGTTCGCCGATGACGAGATCGAGCTCGCCCATCATCTTGCAGGCGCAGCGCGCGGGGCTCTCGAGCGCGCCGAGCTCTTCGAGGCCGAGCGCCGGTCGCGCGCGATTGCCCAACAGCTCGCCCGCACCGGGACGCTCCTCGCGAGTGAGCTCGACCCGGAAGCGATCCTGGAGGAGATCGTGGCTCAGGCACCGGGCCTCGTCGGCGCGGACGCTGCAACCGTCAGCCTCCTCGAGGGCGATTCGCTGATCGTCAGCGCGGCCCATGGCGAGAAGACGGCGGAGGCCGTCGGCAGCCGGGTTTCCGCGGTCGGCGAGCTCGCCGGCGAGGTCGTTCAAAGCCGCGGGCCGGTCGCTGTGGGAGACGCGCGGGCCGACGGGCTCGTCAGCGGCTCCGACGCCTTGCTGGAAGTCGGCTACGCCGGATACATGGGTGCCCCGCTCCTGGGCCCGGAGGGCGGAGTGCACGGCGTCCTCGCCGTCTACTCGCGCGGGCCGCGCTCGTGGCGCGAGGAGGAGGTCGAGGCTCTTGCGGCGCTCGCCGCCAACGTCTCGGCCTTCCTCTCCAACGCCGAGCTCTATCAGCGGGTCGTTCTCGAGCGCGAGCGGAGCATGGCGATTCTGAGCAACGTCGCCGACGGGATCGTCGCCGTCGACCGCGAGGGCTGCGTCGTCCTCTGGAACGCCGCAGCCGAGGAGATCACAGGCGTCGGGGGCGCCGAGGCTCTGGGGCGCTCGCCCGCGGAGGTCCTCCAGCGCAGCCTCGAGCCCGACGAGACGTCGGCCGAAGGGCGGGGGTTGATCCAGGTTCGACGGGGTGAGGAGGAGATCTGGCTCTCCGTGAGCGAGGCCGTCATGCTCGATCCGGCAGGAGCCATCGCGGGCCGGATCTACGCATTCCGCGATGTCTCTTCCGACCGCCTGGTCGAGCAGCTGAAATCCGGGTTCGTCTCCACGGTCTCTCACGAGCTGCGCGCGCCGTTGACCTCGATTTACGGCTTCGCCGAGACGCTTCTCCGCGAGGACGTCGCATTTGGAGACGAAGAGCGCCGAACGTTCCTCGGGTACATCGCCTCGGAGGCCCAGCGGCTCACCGGCATCGTCGACGCGCTGCTGAGCGTCGCCCGGCTCGAGTCGGGCGACCTCCAGGTGCAGTTCGCTCCCACGGATCTTCGCGAGGTCGTCTCCGACGTCGTCGAGACGGCGGAGCGGGAGCAGGCTAACGGCCGCCGGTTCGTCGTCGAGGTCCCCGAGGAGCCCCTTGCCGCCTCGGCCGACCGCGACAAGGTCCGGCAGATCCTCGCCAACCTCGTCGACAACGCGATCAAGTTCTCTCCGCGCGGCGGAACCGTGACGGTCGCCGCACGGCGAACGCGGGACGCAGTCCAGGTGCGTGTCGTGGACGAGGGCTCCGGCGTCCCGCAGAACGAGCAGGAACGAATCTTCCGCAAGTTCTACCGCGCCGAGGCGACGAGCCAGGCAGAGGGCGGCACGGGTCTCGGGCTCTTCATCGCTCGCGGTCTCGCGAGCGCTATGGGCGGGC
Source organism: Gaiellaceae bacterium (assembly GCA_046716905.1). Lineage (GTDB taxonomy): Bacteria > Actinomycetota > Thermoleophilia > Gaiellales > Gaiellaceae > JACDAN01. The sequence continues at coordinate 4,218 of JBKJWJ010000262.1, read as the reverse complement.
GCGTCTGGGTCGATGCGGGCACCGACGCGGGCGGCTGCTTCGTGTTCGAGCTTCCGATGGCTGCGACTGACCCCGACGAGAGCCGGGTATAGGAGCCGAGATGGGCTCGGAGACCCCGACCACCGTCCTCGTCGTCGACGACGAGGCGCCGATCCGGCTCCTGTGCCGGGTCAACCTCGAGGCGGAGGGGATGAGGGTGCTCGAGGCCGCCGACGGCATCGCCGGCGTCGAGGTCGCACGGGCAGAGCGGCCCGACGTGATCCTCCTCGACGTGATGATGCCCGGGATGGACGGTTGGCAGGTCGCCGAGAGCCTGGTCGACGACGAGACGACGAACCACATTCCGCTCATCTTCCTGACTGCACGCGCCGAGCTCCGCGACCGCGCCAAGGGCCTCGAGCTCGGCGGCGTCGACTACATCACGAAGCCGTTCAACCCGGTCGAGCTCGCATCGGTCGTCGAGCAGCTGCTCGAGCGAGTTCGGCGCGGCGAGCGCGACCAGCTCCGGCGGGAGAAGATCGCCGAGCTGCGGACGCTCCTGGTCGACTAAACCCTCCTCAGCGGCCGGCGAAGTCCGCGGTCGCGATGCTGGCGCCGGGGAATCCGGCGAACGCGCCCGACGCAACTCCGACCCCGACGTAGCGGAAGCTGCGGCTCAGCAGTGTCGCCTTGTGCGGCGGGCTCTCGAGCCACATCCGGACGATCGCATCGGCCGTGCCGTCGGTGCCGACGCCCCAGGCGATCGTCTCGCCTACTGTCCGGCCGCGCACGCCGTGGCGGCGAAGCCTTCGATACCAGTCTCCGTGGGTGAAGTTTCCGGTTCGGAGCATCGCGTTCGCGTGCGATCGGGCCGCTCGGCTCAGCGGTGTGGCGACACGGAGGGGTCGCACGCCATACCTGGCTCGCGCCTGGTTGATCGAGCGCAAGAGACCTTGTTCTTGCCCCGAAAGCTGCCTCTGGCCCACCAGGTCGGACGACGACGCCACTGGCGCGAGCGCCAGAAACACGATCCCCCCGACGACCAGGGCGAGAAGTGTGCGGCTTCCCACCACCAAGCGCGGGAGTGTTGCACACCTCGCGGACGGTCTCAAATCGGTAGCGCATCAGTCTCAAACCGTCGGGCACATCCTCGGCTCAGCGAGCGGTTTGCCGCTGGCGGAGTGCTTCGCCGACAGCCTGCGTCCGGTTCCCCGCTTCGCTCAGCACTTCGCGCTCACGGGACGTGAAGGCGGTTTGAGACGGAACGGATCGCTCGCGCAACTCGTCCAGAGACGAGTTCTTCACGATGAAGCCGCTCGCTCCGGCCTCGATTTCCTCGCGCAGGAGCGCCGTCTCGTCCTCTCCGGTGAGAGCAGGACCTGCGTTCGGCCCTGCTTCCGTGTGAGCTCCTGAGCCACATCGATGCCGGACATGTCCGGAAGCAGAATGTCGACGAGGGCGACGTGCGGTTGTTGTATCGGCGAGCCGAGTCAGCGGTCGCTCCGTCGCTCGCCGCCGCGACCAAGGAGAATGCCTCGGAGCGAAAGCGAGCGCGAGACAGCGTCGAGGACAGATGGATGGTCGTCGACAACCACGCAGGTGACGGCGTCGGCCGTATCCACGACCCCTTGCGAACCATAGGGCCTCGGGAGAGGCCTCTACACTCTGCCGGGCGGGACGTAGCGCAGCCTGGTAGCGCGCCTGCTTTGGGAGCAGGAGGCCCCCGGTTCGAATCCGGGCGTCCCGACCTGAGGTCTAGGCCGCCGCTTCGAGCGGTTCCCAGAAGACGAAGACGTAGAACGGCAGGCCGCCGCTCCTAGTCTCGCCAACCCGGAACTCGCAGGCGAGCGCGCTGCCGTCCTTGTGCTTCAGGTCGCCCCGACCGCTGCGAAGCTCTCCGCGGACGATCCGAGCGAGCGCCGACGGAACGACGTCGGGGTCGAACGCGAGTGCCCGGGCGCCGGCGCGCAGCAGTTCGTCCCGGGTGTACCCCGTCAGTTCGCAGGCAAGCCGGTTCGCCGCCAGATAGCGACCCTGCTCGTCGAGGACGATCGCGCCGACGGGCGCGTGCTCGAGCGCCTCGCCGAGGAGGGTCTCCTGGACGAGATCGAGGCTTGCTGGGAGCAGGTGAGGAAGCGTCATGGGCGTCACGACACCGTGTCACCGGTTCGGGCTGATTGCAATAGGCCATCCGGCCCATTTTTTGGGTTCCGTCCGACCTAACCCGATTCCTCGTCCGAGAGGAAGCGAAAGAAGAAAACCGCGAACGCAGCGAAGAAGACGATCGCCTGCTCGACCGACATCGTGACTCCGGCGATCTGCTGGTCGGTGTGTGCGCCGAGCCCCCACAGGCCCCCGCCCTCGACGTAGTAGTCGTACACGGGCTCGGGGACGAGGGCGAGCACGAGGCCGATGGGGCTGGCCAGGATGAACGCGAGGAAGAGGTACAGCGCGCGGCCGGCGTTCGAGACGCGATGCGGCGCCTCCTGAAGGAGCGGCCACCAGAGCAGGGTGCCGGCCACGAGGTAGTTGGCATGCTCGAGGTGCAGGAGCGTCGAGGGATGCTCGAGGGCGGAGTCGTACGCGGGCGGCAGGTGCCAGGCGAAGTAGGTGAGGAGCCAGAGCCCGAGCGCCACCGGTGGCCGCGTGAGAGCTCGAGTCACCCGAAATTCTCCTACATGCCCGGCTACGGCAGGTGGAATCCCGAGGACGAGCAGGGCCGGGGCCCACTCGGCGAGGATCACGTTCTGGAGCAGATGCGCAGAGAGCAGGTGGTACGTCAGGGCCTCGAGGGGCGTCACCGCGGTCACGAGGAGCAGCACGCAGCCGGTCGCGAATGCGGCGGTGCGCCAGCGCGGAGTGTGGTGGCCTCGGGTCGCGAGCGCGTAGGCGAACACGAGGGCGGCGACGCCGAGCGTCGCCTCCGGGTGGACGGTCCACGAGTACGGGTCAGGGCGGGAGATCGGGCGCTACGCTAGTCCCCGCGCGGGCGTAGCTCAATGGTAGAGCCCTAGCCTTCCAAGCTAGTTATGCGGGTTCGATCCCCGCCGCCCGCTTCCCCGGGTGCACTCGTGTCGAGCGGCTCGACAAGATGAAGGGACGGGCGCTCACCGAATCCGTCAGAGAACTCAACCCCTCGATGCGTGCTCATCTCCGGCTACGCGGACGAAGTCCTCACGGGCGGCCCGCTCGGGGCGGGCACAGTTTTCCTCGAGAAGCCGTTCTCCGGGAATGACCTCGCCCGGAAGATGCGACAGACCCTCGACGAGCTAGTCCGCTAGCTCCACGCGATCGATCGTGATCGGCGTGCTCGGCCGGTCGTCGTCGTCCCGCTCCGCTTCCGAGATCCGGTCGACAACGTCCATCCCCGCTGTGACTTTTCCGAACACCGTGTGCTTGCCGTCGAGCCACGGCGTTGCTCCGGCCGTGACGACGAAGAACTGGCTGCCGTTCGTGTTCGGCCCGGCGTTCGCCATTGCCAGGGCTCCACGCGCCACGGAATGCTCGTTGAACTCGTCCTCGAACTCGTAGCCCGGGCCGCCCATTCCGGTTCCCGTCGGGTCGCCGCCCTGGATCATGAAGTCGGGGATGATGCGGTGGAAGACGACGCCATCGTAGAACCCGTCCTTCGCGAGCTTCACGAAGTTCTCGACGGTCTTCGGGGCGTCGTCCGGGTACAGCTCCAACTCGATCGCGCCTTCGCTCGTGTGGAGGGTCGCGCGGCTCATGAGGGGAACCTGTCAGCCAGCGGCTCGAGCGCGCCTGCCGTCGGTTCGAGGTCGCCGGCTTCGAGTCGCTCCGCGACGTTGCGCGCGAGCGCCCGCGCCTCGCTCTCGTTCTCCGGTCGGAGCACGGTGTTGACCGTTGCAGACACCTCGCCGTCCTCGAGGAGCTCGATCGCGACGGTGTCGATTTCCCTTTTCGGCACATAGGGATCCTCCGGGACCCCCACCCGGACGATGATCTGCCGGCCGTCGGGAAGCGCGGCGGGCTGCTCGATGGGCTGGGCTCGAAGGCTCATGCGGGATTCATTTCACCATGCGCGGGCGCCAAAACGTCCGATCCTCACGCAACACTGAGCGGCGTGATGCCCGACGAGCGGATTGTCCGCTTCCGCCCGACGACTGTCTTCGCCGTGCTCGGGCTCACGTTCGGGTTTCTCCTTCTCCTCTACCTCACCTACCTTTCGCGCCAGGTTCTGACCTGGATCCTCGTCGCGATCTTCCTCACGCTCGCGCT
>JBKJWJ010000261.1:0-3249 GCA_046716905.1 Gaiellaceae bacterium | reverse complement strand
CCCGGCGGTATCGCGGCGGCACGGCTCGGCGCCCGGGCTACAGCGATCGCCGGGCTCCTGATCATCGCCTTGACGACGTTCGTCTTCGCGACCGGAGACTCGATCGTGGTTCTGGACGTGTCGCGCTTCGTCCAGGGCTTCGGAAGCGCGCTCGCCTGGACGGCCGGCCTCGCCTGGCTCGTCAGCGAGGCTCCGGCAGAGCGCCGTGGCCAGACGATCGGAACCGCGATGGCGGCCGCGATCGTCGGCGCGCTGTTCGGGCCCGTTCTCGGCGGGATCGCCGCCGTCGTCGGTCAGGGTCTCGCGTTCGGCGCCGCAGGACTGATCGCGATCGGTCTTGCCGTCTGGGCGGCGTTGACGCATGCGCCTCCGACGACCAGGCCGCAACCGATCAGCGTCTTCCTCCGGGCTCTCGCGAACCGCCGGATTGCCCTGTGCGTGTGGCTCGTCCTCCTCCCCGCCCTGCTGTTCGGAACACTTGGCGTCCTTGCGCCGCTGAGGCTCGAGGAGCTCGGCTTCGGCGCAGTCGCGATCGGCGTCCTGTGGCTCTGCACCGCCGCGTTCGAGGCCGTCATCAATCCGCTGTTCGGCCGGCTCTCCGATCGCGTCGGCCGTTTCGGCCCGATGCGGGCCTCTGTTCTGGCGGCGGCTGTCGTCACCGTCCTTCTCCCCTGGCCCGGCCGGAGCTTCTTCCTGGCGGGACTCGTCGTTCTCGCCGGGATCTCGTTCGGAAGCTTCTGGACGCCGGCCATGGCGTTGCTCTCCGACGAGGCGGCGGAGCGGGGGCTCGAGTACGCCTACGCGTTCGCCTTGATCAACCTGGCCTGGGCGCCGGGGCACGCGATCGGCTCGGCGGGAGGTGGCGCACTCGCCCATGTGACGAGCGACGCAGTCCCGTACCTGCTCCTGTCGGGCACATGCCTGATTACGTTCGTACTGCTTTGGCGATCCAGAAGCTCCTCGTAGCCAACCGCGGCGAGATCGCGCTGCGGATCTTCCGCGCCGCGCGCGAGTCGGGAATCGGAACCGTGGCCGTCGTCGCACGGGACGACCTGGGCTCATTGCACGCGCGCTCGGCGGACGAGACGGTGGAGATCCGGAGCTACCTCGACTCGGAGGAACACATCCGGGCGGCAAAGGCGACCGGTGCCGACGCCGTCCACCCCGGCTACGGCTTCCTCTCGGAGAACCCGGACTTCGCGGAGGCGGTCGGAGCCGCAGGGCTCGTGTTCGTCGGGCCGACGCCGGAAGCCCTGCGCCTCGGGGGCGACAAGCTGGAGGCGAAACGGATCGCGGGCGAGACAGGTGTCCCGGTCGTTCCAACCGGCGAGCCGGAGGAGGTCGGCTTTCCGCTGGTGATCAAGGCCGCGGCAGGTGGCGGCGGACGCGGGATGCGCCTCGTTCGCGACCCGAGCGAGCTCGAGGACGCCCTCGATGCCGCGAGGCGCGAGGCGACGGCGGCATTCGGCGACGACCGGGTCTTCTGCGAGCACTACGTCGAGCGGCCGCGTCACGTCGAGATCCAGCTCCTGGGAGACGGCCAGAAGGTGGTCGCGCTCGGCGAGCGGGAATGCTCGATCCAGCGACGCCATCAGAAGGTTCTGGAGGAGTCGCCCTCGCCCGCGCTCGATGCGGCGCTCCGAGAGGAGATGAGCTCCGCGGCAGTGCGCTTCGCGGGGGCGATCGGCTACCGAAGCGCGGGCACCGCCGAGTTCATGCTGTCGGGCAGGGACTTCTTCTTCCTGGAGCTGAACGGCCGAATCCAGGTCGAGCACCCCGTGACCGAGCTGGTCACCGGAATCGACCTCGTTGCCGCCCAGCTTCGGATCGCAAAGGGCGAGCCTCTGGAGCTGGGCAACACGGTGGCACTCGACGGACACGCCGTGGAGGTTCGGCTCTACGCAGAGGATCCGAAGACGTTTCTCCCGCAGGCCGGGCGGATCGAGCGGCTTCGGCTTCCCACCGGGATCCGCGTTGATGCGGGCGTCGAGGAGGGAGACGAGGTCGGTGTCGGCTACGACCCAATGATCGCGAAGTTGATCGCGCACGGGCCGACGAGAGACGAAGCGCTCGCGCGGCTCGCCGACGCACTCGCCGAGACCGAGGTCGCCGGTGTCACGACGAACCTCCCCTTCCTCCGCTGGCTCGTCTCGCATCCGGCGGTCCGGGCGGGCAGGACGACGACGGCGTTTCTCATCGACTATCCGCCGCTTTCTGAGCGGCCGCTGCGAATGCCCGGACGGCCATGGGACAACGCGTGGCGCCTGAACCTACCCGCGCCCCTTCCCCACTCTCCGCCCGACGTCGACGAGGCGGCTCACGCCGTTGGCCCGGGAGGAGCGGCCGGCGGAAGCTCGTTGACGGCGCCAATGCCGGGAACGGTTATCCAGGTACTGGCGAAGGAGGGGGACAGCGTGAAACACCGCCAGCCGCTCATCGTGCTGGAGGCTATGAAGATGGAGACGCCGGTCGTCTCGCCGTACGACGCGGTCGTCAAGAGCGTCCACGTCGCAGAGGGCGACCGGGTCGCAGGCGGTGCGCTCCTCGTCGAGCTCGAGGAGTGACTACACCCTTCGCAGTCCGAGCCGACCGAGCCCCGCGACTCGAGCCGAGACGACCTCGTCCGCGGCCTGCGCGGCCGGAGCATGGCCGGTGACGGCGCTCAAGAACTCATGACGGCCCAGCGCGAGCAGCTCGGAATCCTCCGCAGCTCGCACGGTTGCCGTCCGTAGGATGTCTCGCAGAAGCGCGATCTCTCCGAAGAAATAGCCCGGTCCGAAGCTGCCTACAGGCTTGCCGTCGGCCTCCACCTCGACGAGACCATTCCGCAGGACGTAGAAGCGGTCTCCCTCCTCGCCCTGCCGGATGATCTCGTCTCCGGCCACGGCTCGGACGACCTCGAGGCTCGCCGCGAGCCGCTCGATCGCCGCCGGCGGTAGCGGCGCGAAGATCGGGATCCGTCGCAGGAGCTCGATCCCGGCCTCGGGCACCACGGACTCGGCGTCGATCGCACGCAACGCACGCAACGACACGAGCGCGAACAGGGGAAGCACGAGGCCGGTGACGACGAGCGCACCGCGCAGCTCCACGACTGCGATCAGCGCGGGCACCGAGATCGCGCCGACACCGATCAGGCCGACCCAGAGACCCTCCACGATGCCGAGCACGCGACTGAGGATCGCGTCGGGCACGACCCGCTGGAGCAGCGTGAGCCCGGCGACGTCGAGGACGACGTTGCCGACTCCGACC
>JBKJWJ010000260.1:0-3046 GCA_046716905.1 Gaiellaceae bacterium | reverse complement strand
TCCTCTTTCCTCTTACGCGGTAGGTAGCGGCGGGTGGATTCGAACCACCGACCTACGGGTTATGAGTCCGTCGCTCTAACCACTGAGCTACGCCGCCGCGCTTCGGGATAGTAGCGGCTGTCCGGGGGCGATCGTAGCCTCAGTTGGGTGACCGAGCACGAGTCCTGCTGGAGGTGCAGCGCCCCGATGGAATGGCGGCACGGCACCTGGCAGTGCCCCCGGTGCAGGTTCAAGCTCGGCTGCTGCGAGGGAGAGCCGCAGAACTGCGCTACGCCACCTACGACGAAACGATCAGCACTGGCGTCCCCACGCTGATCTGCTCGAAGAGCGACTCGGCCTCGGGAACCCGCATCCGGATGCAGCCGTGGGACGCTGAGTAGCCGATCGACGCTGCGTCTGGCGTTCCGTGGATGCCGACGAGCGGCGCGGTCAGGCCCATCCAGCGAGTTCCTAGTGGGTTGCCCGGGCCGGGTGGCACCGGCTTCTTGCCCTTGGCCCATTCGGAGTCCGGCGGTGGGATCCACCACGGGTTCAGCTGCTTCGTGGCGATGCTGTAGCTGCCGAGCGGTGTCGGGTACTCCGAACTGCCCGTGGCCACGCCGAACGTGCGGACGAGCGTCGGGCCATTGAAGAGGGACAGCCTGTTCGAGCCCCGGAAGACGATGACGACCGGCCCGTAGTTCGACGGGGTGATCCTGGGCTGGACCTCGCTGACGATCAGCTCGGTCGCCGCGCGTCGGTTGTTGGAGCGCAGCGCTCGCGTCAGAGCCCTCGTCATGCCGTCCTTCTCGACGGCGAGGCCTGTCTTCGCCGGGCTGAACTGCGGGCGGCCGCCGGCCACGCCCAGTACCGTCGTGTCCACCGCGTCGCGCGAGAAGAGGCGATCGAGCCGCGCGACGTACCGTCGGATCCGGGGCTGTGCCGCAGAGACCCGGAGCTTTACGCGCGCTCTCGGCTTGGCCCGAAGCGCCCGCGAGACCGCCTGGTCGATTCCTGCGCTCGCGCCCAGGTAACGCGGGCTGATCCGCCACTGCTTGGCGCGGAACGAAAGGCGCAGGGGGCGCCCGAAAGCAGCCTCGACCCTGGTTCGCGCGGCCTCCGACATCATGCCGCCGACAGGAACGCCGCCAACAGTCACCCCCGGTGCGATCACCACGGGCTTACGAGCAGCGTCGGGCGCTGCCACCCCCAGGCTAACGACCGTGACAAACATGAAGGCGAGCAGGCGTTTCACGTCGTCGAATGGTACGCGACGAACGTAAAACGTTCGTAATTCTCGCTCAGCCCTCTGAGTCCTCTGCCCAGTCCCGGGTGAGGAAAAGCCAGAACGCAAGGCCTGCGTACCGGCCGTAGCCACGGAAACGGCGCTCGATCTGCCGATCGGTCGCCTTGCGCCCACCGTTGAGGCGAGCGTACGTCGGGCGCGTCCATGAATCGAGGACGAGTCGCGAATGGCGCCCGATCAGCATCATGACGTGGGCCGCTGCGTACGGTCCGACGCCCGGTAGGGCGAGCAGCAGCTTCGCAAGCTCGTCGTCGGGAAGCTCATCCGGCGAAACAGCCGCCAGGGCCTCGAGATCGAGCGACCCGTCGGCCACGGAAGCAGCCAGAGCACGGAGGTACGCCCCGCGGTATCCGGCCCGGGCGACCTCCCGATAGAAGCCCTCGGGCGCCGAGGCCATCGCATCCGGCGTGGGAAAGGCGCGTCCGTGGCCTCCTGCCGACTGCACACCGAGGTTCTCGACGACCGCGCCGACCATCCGCTGTGTCGCCGACCACGTGCAGTTCGTCGTGCAGATCGTCTTGACGACGTCCTCGAACACTGTCGCTCCTCTGGCCATCCGGCCCGCCCCGACACCGATCCACTGAAGGTCGGCGTCGGCGGCGGCGATCCCGTACAGCGGAGAGAGGTCTTCTTGAAGGTTCAGGACGCGGCGGATCGAGGCCTCGAGGCCAGGCCGCGTGCGGGCACCGGGCGCAGGGCCGAGGACGTCGATCCGCGCCCTGCCGGGCCGGCCTTCGCGGATCAGGACGGTCCGGGCCTTAGCCGCGGCGACCGGCAGCGTGATCCTCATCACCCGTGCCTCTTCGTCGATCTCCGCCGGCGGGAGGGACGCGACGCCGTGGGAGACGATCGTCCGCCAGAGGTCGACCGGCTCGCCGCCGGGGCCTCGCAGCGCGAGCTCGAATCCTGGTCGAGCGGCCATGCGGCCAAGGCTAGGCTCTGAGGGATGGCTGTTGTCGAGGCTCAGGACCTCATACGGACGTACCGAACGTCGACCGGGACCCTCCGCCGCAAGTGGAAGGACGTCGAGGCGGTCCGCGGCGTCAGCTTCGAGATCGAGAAGGGCGAGCTCTTCGGCCTACTCGGCCCGAACGGCGCAGGCAAGACGACCACGATCAAGATGCTGATCACGCTGCTGATCCCGACCTCCGGGTCTGCGCGCGTGCTCGGCCTCGACGTCGTCAAGGACGCGCGGGAGGTACGCAAGAAGATCGGCTACGTCTTCGGCGGCGAGCGCGGCGTGTACGAGCGCCTCTCCGGCTACGACAACCTCCGCTACTTCGCCGAGCTGTACGGCGTGCCGCCGAAGGAGCAGAAGCCTCGGATCGAGTACCTCCTCGACCTCGTCGGGCTCACCGGCCGGGAGCAGGAGCGCACCGAGGGCTACTCGCGAGGCATGAAGCAGCGGCTCCACGTCGCGCGTGGCCTCCTTCACGACCCGCCGGTCATCTTTCTGGACGAGCCGACGATCGGCCTCGACCCGGTCGGCGCCCGGGAGCTTCGCGCGACGATCGCGACTCTGGTGCAGGCCGGGAAGACCGTCCTGCTGACCACCCACTACATGTTCGAGGCCGACGCCCTCTGCAACCGGATCGCCGTAATCAACAAGGGCGTGATCGTGGCGCAGGGGTCTCCGGAGGATCTCAAGCGCGGGGTCGCCGAGGGGGCCGTCGTCGAGGTGGAGGTCTTCGGGCTCCCCGACGGCACCGTCGAGCGGGTCCGCGAGCTCCGGGACGTGAAGGCCGTCTCCGTCGAGGAGCG
>JBKJWJ010000259.1:0-8761 GCA_046716905.1 Gaiellaceae bacterium | reverse complement strand
CCTACCTCGGAAAATCGTCTAGCTCGGCAACGTGAGCCCCTCGAGCTCTCGCATCACGAAGGCGGTTAGGCGTGGACGCTTCCGGCCGAACCGTCGAGGCGCCGCAGCGAATCGCACGACGCCGGCTACCGTCCATGCTACGAAATTGGGCCCCCGCCCTGCGGCCAGGTGGGGGCCCGTGCCGGGACCCCGTAAGGGGCCGACCGGAAGGGAGGCACCATGACAGCGTTGCTGTGTATGAGCAGGGTGCGAGCCAACACGCCGTGCGCAATTTGGGAAGAAAATGTCCCGGGAACCGTAAGGCCAGGCAGCAGCTAGACCGTATGAAGGGAGACAGGGCCGGGCCGGTTTGCGGCACCGTCCCGGCCCTGCTCTCGAGTCATTCCGGTTTCCCGCCCGGCGAGGGCTTGACGAAACACGTCGCCGAGAGCGTCGCCCGGTCTCTGGGCGACGTCGGGCCGCTCTCGGGTAGTGGACCGGCCGCAGGCGGCGCACTCCCGCCTGAGGGCTCGGGCTGGGGACCTCTGACCTCTTCGGTTCTCAGTCGCCGCCGGGCGTGAAGGGCGCCTGCGTCGCAGCACCGGCCCCCGACTCCCGAACGTGCTCGCGTGGTGCCTACCCTGGTGCCACCCTCAGACTAGGAAATCTTGTTAGGAGGGGTGTTCGAGTCCACGGGCCACATCGAGTGTCTGATTGTCCAGTATCGGGTAAAGGCAAGGGCGTGAGGAGGACTTGGACCGGGCTCGCGATCGTCGCCGTCTTCGGGCTGACGGGGATCGCCTGCGGCTCCGACGACGACGGCGGCGCCGCAGGCTCGGGCTCGACCACGTCGGGCAGTCCGTTCGCCACGACCCCGCGAGCCGACACCCCGTTCTCGGCGAGCGAGGTGGAGAAGGCTGTCGCGGCCGACGCTCAGGGCGGAGGCGTGGTCGATCTCGACGGCAACTCGCCGAAGTCGGTCCTCTGCGAGAAAGGCGACACTCCCATCAGCTGGCGGTGCAGCATCGGGCTCTCGGGGGGCGACCGAACGGTTGTCTGCGTCGTGACGGTCGACGAGACGACCCGCACCATCACGAAGCGCTCCTGCGGCCCCGTGGACAACTAGGCCCAAGCCCCTCGTCTCCCGCTCCGCGTGGCTAACCCTTGATGTGGGCGAGGACTTCCGCGGGCGAGCCACTCTCGGCCAGCGGGAGCTCCAGGAAGAACGTCGAGCCCTCACCCTCGCTCGACTCCGCCCAGATGCGGCCGTTCATGCGCTGAACGAGCTCCCGCGAGATGTAGAGCCCGAGCCCCGTCCCTCCCACTCCGCGCGTCTGGTTCGGGTCGAGGCGATAGAACTTCTCGAAGATCCTCGGGAGCTCGCCCTGCGGGATGCCAAGTCCCTGGTCGGAGACGGCGAAGCGGACGAAACGCCCGTTCGGCTCGATGGACAGCTGGATGAGCCCACCGTTCGGCGAGTACTTGACGGCGTTCTCGAGCACATTCGTCAACACCTGGCGCACCTTGTCGGCGTCCGTTGCAATTCGAGGCAGGGATGCATCCGCCTTGAGCTCGAGCGTGACACCCGAAGGAAGATGGGCGTTCGCCGCCTGGACGACCGACTCGGCAATCGTTTCGGGGCGGCACTGCTCGATCGCGTACTCGAGCCTTCCGCTCTCGAGGCGGCTCGCCCAGAGCACGTCGTCGATGATGCGGCTCAGCCGGCTCGCCTCGTCGTAGATCACACTGAGGAGCCGGGAACGCGAGTCCTCGTCGAGCAACTCGCCACGCTGCTGGATCGTCATGGCGGCGCCGTAGACCGCGGCGAGCGGAGTGCGCAGCTCGTGGGAGATCGTCGCCACGAACTCGGTCTGGAACTCCCGCAGCCCGCGTTCCTCGGTCATGTCGCGGAACGCATAGACGGTGCCCTCGGGGAAGACGACGCCGGAGATCAGGAGCCAGATCTCGCGCTCTCCGAGGTCGAGCGGGAGCGACTCGGGACGAAGCTCGGTGGGGTTCGCCGAGCTTCCGACAGGAACGCGCTCGCCGACCGCGGCCCAGCCCGGGATCCGCTCATCAGCCTGCTTGCCGACGACCGCGTCGGCCGGAATGCCTGTGATCGCGGCTGCCGCGGGGTTCCAGAGGCGCACGACCCCCGCGCGGTCGACGAGGAAGACACCTTCTCCGACGCGCTCGAGGACGAGCGAAGCGCGAGCGCGCTCCTCCGTCTCGGCATGGAGACGGGCATTCTCGATCGCAACCGCCGCTCGCCGGGCGAGCTCCTGGGCGAACTCGAGATCAGCGAACTCGTACGGGCGGTGGGAGGTCGAGGCGATGAAGGTGATCGCGCCCAGGACGCGGTCGCGGGTCAGGAGCGGCACGGTGATGAACGACTTCAGCCCAAGGCTCTGGATGAGGCGCTTGTGCTCGTCGTCCCGGGCGATCGTGTCGACCATCTCGTCCGTGATCTCCGCCGCGATCTGTGGCTCCCGGGACCGGATCACCGCACCCGCGCCGAAGGGGGCGTCCGGCTCGGGCGGATAGCGCTCCTCGAGCTCGCGGATCACCCCGAGCGTCGCGGGGTCGGCATGTGCGGAAGTGAGGCGAAGGAGGCCGCCCTCGTCCTCCACCATGTCGATCAGCACCTCGTCGGCCAGCGTCGGGACCGCAAGCTCGGCGACTTGCTCGAGGGTCGACTGGTAATCCCGGGACGACGCGAGCAACTCACTGACGCGCGCGAGGAACGCGATCTGCGCGTGAGCGGCCTCCGCCTCCCGCCGGGCCCGCCGCTCTGCCTCGAACAGGCGGGACTGGGTGATCGCGAGCGCAACCCGGTCAGCCGCCAGCTGGAGCAGGAGGCCGTCGTCTGGGCTGAAGTAGTGCGACCGGTACGAGCCGGCATGGACGACTCCCATCAACTCCCCCAGGTGCAGCAGCGGGACGCCGATCAGCGACCGGATCCCTCGCTCGCGCAGCAGCGGATTGGCGATATCGGCGCCCTCGATGTCGTCGATGACGACAGTCGCGCGCTCCGCGGCGACCCGGCCTGCGAATCCTTCGCCGATCGGGATGCGAATCGGGACTTCGAGCTCCGCCTCGAAACCCTGTGCGGCCCGAGGTACGAGCGTGCCGTCGTCCTCGAGCAGCAGCAGCACGGCCGTGTCGGCGGCAAGCACGTCCCGGATTCGCACGAGCAGCTCGTCGAGAAGCTCGTCCAACTCGAGTCGCGAGAGCGCGGTCTCGGTGATCGCCTCGAGACGCGTGAGCCGGCTGGTCGCCGCCTCCGCGTCGGCCCGCGCCTGGTGCTCCGTCCGCCGCACGCGAGTCGAGAGCGCCCCGGCCGCAAACGCCGCGGCGATCCAGAGGGGTAGGGCAAGCGCGCTGCCTGCAGTTCCGTCCGCGACGAACACGAAGAAGATCGCCCAGCCGACGATCGCGACGAAGGCCCCGACCCACAGGCCGCCTACGAGCGCCGCCACGACCGCCACGAGCGCACCGACGGCGCCGGGCACACCCAAGAAGTCCTCGCGCTGCGCGGCCGCGAACGGCAGCAAGCCGGCGAGCATCGCAGCGATCCCGGCCGTGGAGACGAAGACCGCCCGCCTTCCGTGGCCGCCGAGACCCCTCTGATCCATCGGTCTCATGCTAGTTCGCGTCGGAGCGGATCGAGTCTCCTCCGCGCAGGTGTCAGCGGAACACGTTGAGCAGGGCTGCGAAGACGTTGGTCGTCGGCGGGACCGTGTTCGGCTGCCGCTGGATCTCGAAGGCCTGACACGAATTGGACGGGTCCGTGATCGCAGTCTGCGCCGGGTATTGATCCGGCGTCGGCGGTGAGTCCGCCGCGGCGTTCCGATCGATCGTCTCCCACGTGCCCTGGAATGCGTCGGCCGTAGCCACCGCCGAGCAGGCGCTGAAGAGCACGCTGCCCAAGGCGACCGACTGAACGTCGCGCATCTGGCGGCGTAGCGTGGCGACCTGGCCCTGGAGAACCTTGACCTGACGCTGGACGACCTTGATCTGCTTCGCGAGCTTGCGCTCGGTCGGCGTGGCCGGCGACGCAGGCGCGGCGAGCGCGCCGGCCGCGGCCAGCGCGACGAGTCCTGTCACGAGAGCCGTTCTCACCGAAAGACCTCCTCTAGGCAAAGGGTTGACCCCGAACGCCGGGAGTGTACGCGGCAGCGCGGAGCGCTCTAGGACGCCTCGAAGACCTGGATCTCGCGCCAGGCCGGCCATGAGGGGCCCCAAACCGTGCTGACCGTGAGGTAGCGCACGCCCACCCAGGGTGTCGCCGGTGAGATCTGGACGACCTGCCCGTCGGCGGTGACCGCGTCGAGCTCGTAGAGCTCCGTTCCCGGAGCGCCACCGGCAACGGCGCGCCCGTAGACTTTGTGCACCGCGCGCCCGCTCGGCGTCTGTGCGACGACGAGCCGAAGCAGCGAGATGTCGTACTGGGCGCCGAGGTCGATCTCGATCCACGCGGGCGGCAGGCTCGTGGCGTTCCACATGGTCGTCGTCCACCCGTCGACGGCCTGCCACGTCGGCCCTTCGGCGGAGGCGGAGGACGAGGCGACGTTTTTTCCGAGCGCGATGTTGGTCGGCGCGCACGGGTCGGTGCGGATCGTGGGTGCGAGGCCGCGGGCGATCAGCCCTCCGCCCGCCTGCCCGTTCCAGATCGCGGGCTCGCCGGGCCGCTGCCCGGACGTGTCCCACGTCCAGAGGAGCCAGCCGTCGAAGCCGGCAGGGCAGGAATCGGCCTGCCAGCTCTGCAGCGCCTCGACGGCGGAGGCGAGAGTCGTGTGCGACGCGGTCGGCGCGCCGAACTCGCCCATCAGCACCGGCTTCGCGGTCGTGACGGGGAGCTCGTAGTTCCCGACGTACTGCGGAAGCGTCAGTTCGAGGCCCGGAATGACGCGAGGACTGACGAAGTCCAGAGCCGAGTCGTCGAGGACGGCACGCATTCGCGTGATCCTCGGATCGCCGATCCGCGCGAGATTCGGGCTCTGCGGCCAGAGGAAACCGAGCGAGACGAGCGCCGTCGGATCCACGCCCCGAATCGCCGCCCGGATCGTGTCGGCCCAGTGGACGAGCCCCTCGTCCATGAGCGCCTGCCGCCGCGCGGCCACCGCAAGGTCGTAGGTCGCCCCGTTTGCGGCTGTCACCGTGCCCGACGTGAGGGTCAGCGGAGCCTCGTCGGACCGGAAGTGGGCCTGACGGCGGAGCTCGTAGGCAAGGATCGTCTCCCGGAGAGACTCCTGCAGCGTCAGCCGCTGGACGAGTGCCGTCCAGAATCCCGCGTTGCCACCGACACCCGCCGACGTGAGGTAGTGAAGGTTCTCGCCGGCAAACTCGGCGCTCGATCCTGAGGCAACCTGAGCGGCGTAGCTCGTTCCGGACGGGACGCCCTCGGCAACGACGATCACCTGGACGCCGCGAGCTCGGGCCCTTCCGAGAAAATCGGTGACGTTGGCGAGATAGGCGTTCGAGAGATCGTCGGCAGTGGCAGCATCGCCGAGGCAGCCGGTCGCGCAGGCGCCATTGAGGAAGATCCGGACGGTGTTGTAGCCGTACCCCGCAATGCCGGTGAGCGCGGTCTCGGCGGCGGCCGCGTCATAAAGCCCCACGTTGAACGTCACATCCTGGTTCGCCGACTCTCCGGCCGGCACCCCGAGCCGCTCGTAGTTGACGCCGCGCGACACGAACGTTGCTCCGCTGGGGATCGCGTAGAGCTCGCCCGCACCGCCGGAGAGCCGGGTGCCGACGAGGTGGGTCGGCGCCAGTGGCGGCGGGGGCGGTGGAGGAGGCGTCGGCGGCGGCGCAGGCGGAGGCTGAGGCGCCGGAGAGGGCTGGGGCGACGGAGGAGGTGGCGGAGGTGGCGGAGGTGGTGGAGGCGGAGGCTGGGGTCGCGGGACGGTCGGCCGCGGGCTTTGCGGGGCCGCGCCGACGCGGAGCGTGCCCCGCTTGACGCTCCGGGGGCGTCCGCGGGCGGTGCAGGTGTACCGGTAGGTCCGTCCGCGGACGAGCTTCACGGTTAGCGCCGCTGTCCTGCCCCGCTTGACGAATGGGCTACGGCGTCCAGCGATCGCGAACGTTCGGGGCCGCGTTCCGCGGTTGGAGATCCCGAACATCGCGCGCCCGGGCCGGGCGCTGCGGGCCGCGACCTTGCACACGCGATCCGTCATCGTCACCGGCACGCGAGCAGGCTTCGGCACCCGGGCGGCATCCGCCAGGCCCGGAAGTGCAAGCACACAAATCACGGCGGTCACGATGACCACCTGCGGATTCCGCAGCATTCACCCTCCTTTTCGGCACTCTGGGGCCGATCTGGAGTGTCCGAGACCCCTTTCAGGGGGACTTGCGAACGGTGCCCGCAGGGTTCCCGCGCCGCCTAACGAGCCAGGCGGTGAAGAACGCTGCGATCGTCGCGCCGCAGAGCCCGAGCGCGAGATCGCCGAGAGTGTCCTCGTACGCGGTCTCGAGCTCCGGTGAATCGCGGATGAACGTCCAGTACTCCGCGAACTCCCAGGCGACGGCCGTGACCGCACCGAAGCCGATCGCAAGCCCGAGAGCGACGACCGGGCCGACTCGAAGCCGCACGAGCAGCTGGCCGAAGGCCGCCGTCAGAATCCCCCAGTTCACGAAATGGTTCGCGTCGTCCCACCATTCCACCGAGTCGTACAAATCGAGTGCGTTCCCTGCCACGTCGATGAGGAACGGCACCACGAGGAGGATGTCGAGCGCGTGCGGATAGTCGACCGGCCGCCGGCGCCGGACGAGCCAACAGGCGACCGGCACGATGAGCGCGGCGACGGGATAGGTCAGGGCTCTCCCCGCCATCGCCTTCCCCTCGAACCGCTCGAGGCCCGAGAACGCAGAGAAGAGGAGCAGGCCGACAAGTGCGGCCTTGACCGCCAAGTTCAACCAGAACGGGGCTCCCCGGGCTCGATTCGTCAACTCCCTAGTGGATGATGAGGGCAGTGGCGCGGTCCCGGTACGCCCTCACGCTCGTCGTCCTTGCAGCCGCCTACTTCGGCGCGGCGAAGCTCGGGATCGAGCTCTCGGTCGCCCAGGGCCTCGTCACGCCGGTCTGGGCCCCGACGGGAATCGCGATTGCCGCGCTCTTCCTGGGCGGAACGAGGCTCTGGCCTGCCGTCGCTCTAGGGGCGTTCCTGGCGAATGCGACGAGCGGCGCCGAGATTCCGGTCGCAGCGATCATCGCTGTCGGAAACACGCTCGAGGCGGTCGTGGGCAGCACGCTCCTCCGGTGGGCTCGGGTTCGCCCCGCCCTCGACCGGGTTCGCGACGTCTTCGCGTTGATTCTCCTGGCCGCAGTGGCAAGCCCGATGGTCGCCGCGACCAACGGCGTGACGACGCTCTGGATCGCGGGCGAGGTGGCGGACTCCGCGTACGACTCGCAGTGGTTCCTCTGGTGGGTCGGGGACGCGATGGGCGCGCTGATCGTCGCGCCGCTCGTGCTCGTCTGGTCGACCAAGCCGTTCGACCGCCTCGATCGGAGGCGAATGGTCGAGGGCCTGCTAATTCTCACCCTCCTGATCGGACTCAGCTGCTTCGTCTTTCTCGCCGGCTACTGGCGGTACCCCCACCTCCTGTTCCCGCTCCTCATCTGGACGACGCTGCGATTCGCGCAGGTGGGCGCGGTCACGGGGAGCTTCGTGGTCACCGCGCTCGCCGTTGCCGGCGCAGTCGATGGGTCGACACCGATCGGCATGCGCGACACGACGGAGGTCGTCCAGATCCTCGAAGGCCTCCTTGGCGCCCTCGCCGTAGCACTGCTCGTCCTCGGTGCCGTGCTCTCCGAGCGGGTCGGCGCCGAGCAACGTGCGGCCTCGGCGCTCGAGAGCCTCAACGAGGCCCAGGCGCTGGCGCACGTCGGCAGCTGGATCTGGGATATCCCGACGAACCTCGTTCGCTGGTCCGACGAGCTGTACCGAATCTACGGGGTCGAGCACGGAACGAATGTGACCTACGAGTCGTACCTCGAGCACATCCATCCGGGCGACCGGCCGTTCGTCCGCGAGCGGGTTGAGCAGGCGTACGCCGACCGTGAGCCTTTCTCCTTCGAGCATCGGCTCTTGCGGACCGACGGCTCGCATCGCTGGACGCTGTCGCGAGGGCAGGTCGTCAGCGATCCCCGCGGGAACCCGATCCGGATGGTCGGGACGGCGCAAGACATCACGGAGCAAAAACGGCTCGACGAGCTCCGGGACTCGATTCTCTCCACCGTGTCGCACGAGCTTCGGACGCCGCTGACGACGATCCTCGGCTTCTCAATGACGCTCCACGAGCGCGGAGACGAGCTGAGCGAGGACATCCGCGCCGAAATGGTCGATCACCTCACCACTCAGGCGCGCAAGCTCGACCGCCTCCTGTCCGACCTTCTCGACCTCGACCGTCTTCGCCTCGGGCACATGCACCCGAGCTTCCACGAGACCGACGTGGCGCAGCTCGCACGGCAAGTCGCGGGCAGTTTCGAGCCGGATTACCCGATCACGGTCACCAGCGGATCCGTGATCGCCGAAGTCGACGGCCCCAAGGTGGAGCGCATCGTCGAGAACCTCGTTGCGAACGCAATCAGGCACACGCCGGCCGGGACAAAGATCGAGGTCTCGGTCGAACGCGCAGATGGCGGAGTCCTAATCAGCGTCGACGACCGCGGCTCGGGAGTGCCGGAAGAGGACCGCGAGGCAATCTTCGACCCCTTCACCCGCGGGGCGAGCGCAGTCGCCGAGAGGCCCGGCACCGGCATCGGCCTCTCCCTCGTCGC
>JBKJWJ010000258.1:0-2890 GCA_046716905.1 Gaiellaceae bacterium | reverse complement strand
GCCGGCGATGGCGCCGATCCCGGGAACCTCGTCCGCCGCGCACCTCGAGGAGAACGTGGCCGCGACCTCGCTCGAGCTCACCGACGCCGAGTTCTCCGAGCTCAGCCGAACCGCAGAAGCGGCGCTGTAGTCATGGTCCTCTCCGACCGCACGATCAGGGCGCAGCTCGAGGAGGGCCGCATCGAGATCGACCCGTACGACGCCTCGCTGCTCCAGCCCTCGAGCGTCGACGTTCGGGTCGACCGCTTCTTCCGCGTCTTCCACAACGCACGCTATCCATACATCGACGTCAAGGAGCCGCAGGAGGATCTGACGGAGCTCGTCGAGATCGACGAGGAACGCCCGTTCATCCTTCACCCGGGCGAGTTCGTCCTCGCCTCGACGCTCGAGCGGATCCGCTTGCCCGACGACCTCGTTGCGCGGCTCGAGGGAAAGTCGAGCCTGGGACGCCTAGGGCTCCTCATCCACTCGACGGCCGGCTTCATCGACCCGGGTTGGGACGGTCACGTCACGCTCGAGCTCTCGAACGTCGCGAATCTCCCGATCACGATCTACTACGCCATGAAGATCGGGCAGCTCTCCTTCGTGCAAATGACCGAGCCGGCCGAGACGCCGTACGGCTCGGGCAAGCTCGGGTCGAAGTACCAGGGGCAGCAGGGCCCGACCCCGAGCCGCTACTACGAGAACTTCCGCGAGCGTGTGACGTGAGGGTTCTCGTGACCGGCGCGACCGGCTTTGTCGGCCCCAAGATTGCGAACGCGATCGTCGACGCAGGCCACGAGGTCAGGGTGCTCGAGCGCAAGCCCGGCTCGTGGAAAGAGGCCGGCATCCGCTGTCAGGAGGCCGCCCAGGGAGACATGACCGATGCGAACAGCCTGCGCCGCGCCGTCGAGGGGCGGGAGGTCGTCGTCCACCTCGTCGCGATCCGGCAGGGCCGACCCGAGCAGTTCCAGCGCGTGATGATCGAGGGCACCCGAAACCTGCTGGCAGCGTGCGAGGGAAGCGTCAAGCGGTTCGTCCTGATGAGCGCGCTCGGGACCGGAGAGCAGACGAAGGATCTGGTGCCGTACTTCGGGGCGAAGTGGCAGGAGGAGCAGGACGTCAAGGCCTCCGGGCTCGAGCACGTGATCTTCCGGCCGAGCTTCATCTTCGGCCGGGAGGGCGGCATCCTTCCGACCTTCGTACGGATGGGGAAGCTCGCGCCGGTGACGGGGATCGTGGGGAGCGGTAAGCAGCGGATCCAGCCGATCTGGGTCGACGATGTCGGCGCCTATTTCGCAGCGGCCGTGGACAACACCGAGGCGGGTGAGACCTTCGAGCTCGGCGGCCCCGACACGGTCACATGGGACGAGCTCTGGAAGCGGATCCGAGGCGCGCTCGGCATTCGCCGCCGGCCGACGATGCATCTCCCGACTGCTCTGATGCGGATTCCCGCTGCGCTGACCGAGCGTCTGCCGGGGAACATCCCGCTTACGCGCGACCTCCTGACGATGCTGGAGGCAGGGGACAACGTCGTCTCCAACGATCGCGCCGTGCGGACCTTCGGTCTCCCGCTCGTCCCGCTCGATGAGCAGCTTCGGCGCGCCACCGCTTGATCGAAGCGACACGGACCGTCTCGGCGCCGCCCGAGCGCGTCTTCGACTTCCTCTCGGACCTCCGCAACCACTGGCGGCTCGAGAAGCGCTTCCTCGAGCTCGAAGACGTCGGAGAGAAAGGTGGCGTGATCCGGCTCACCGGTCCCCTCGGGCTCTCTCGCAAGGCCCGCACGAAGGTGCTCGAGGCTGTGCGGCCGACACGCGTCGCGGGGCGGGCCGATCTCCGCGGAGGCACGGTGGGCCTCGTCGCCTGGGACATCCGGCCGGAGGGATCGGGCTCGCGCGTGTGCCTGGCCGCGGAGATACCGCAGGCGTGGCTGCCGGATCGAATCTTCCTCGTGCTCGGCGGCCGGATCTGGCTGTGGCGATTGTTCGCGCAGGCCCTCGCGAACCTCGACGAAACCCTGTCCTGAAGCGGCGTAGGTAGCTCAAGCGAATCGGCTCGAATGCCGACGATCCCTCGTGTGAGGGGTCTCGCCAGATGCTCACGCCGCGTCACCGTGGCGTCCATCCTCCTGCTCGTCCTGCTGCTCACCGGATTCGCCTCTGTCGTGCTCCAATCGCAGCGGCAGAGCCGGGAGAGCCTCGAAGAGCGATTCGCGCTACGCGGGAGCCTCGCCTCACGCTTCATCTCGGCGTACCTTCGCGACGTTGCGCGGCTTCAGAAAGGCGAGGCGCAGAAAGCGCTGACGGGCTCGACGGTCACGCGCGATGACTTCGAGACGGCCGTGGACGGCATGGGCATCCACGCGGCCGTCCTCCTCGATCGCCGCGGTCGACTGCTGCAGGTCTATCCACGCAATCCCGCCGTTCTCGGAAAAGACCTCGGGCCGATCTACCCACATCTCGCAGCCGCCCTCCAGGGGCGCACCGGCGTTTCGGGGATCGTGCCGTCGGCTGCGCGCGGCGCGCCGATCGTCGCGGTCGCCGTTCCGTTCTCCACGGTTCAGGGCGGCCGGGTCTTCGGCGTGGCGATCAATCTCGAGACGAGCCCCCTCGTGGACTACCTCGAGAACTCGATTCCCTTCTCGGCCGAGGGACGCCTTATCGACGCCGAAGACAACCTGATCACGAAGTCCGGCGAGCCCGTGCGCGGTGCGGCGTTCGTGACGAGCGCAGCAATCGACGGCACACCTTGGCGCCTCCAGTTGGCCACGTCAAAGGCGACTCTCTACGCGCCGGTCTCCGGTCTCGCCCACTGGGTGCCCTGGGCTCTCTTCGCGGGGTTTTCAGCTGCGGCCATCGGCATCCTGCTCCTCTTTCTTCGACTGCTCGACAGCCGGACGCAGCTGGCG
>JBKJWJ010000257.1:0-2786 GCA_046716905.1 Gaiellaceae bacterium | reverse complement strand
CGGGCAAACGCCGGCGCCGTCGCCGCGGGCACCCGGACGAGCTCGCTGTACGAGCGGCCCGGACGCAGGTCGAGGTACGGATAGGCGACCGGGTGGCACGACGTGCACTTCCGGTCGAAGAGCGGCTCCACGTCGCGAGCGTAGGACACCCGCTCGTGCGGTCGACCCGCGGCCGCCGCGACCAGCACCGCGATCACGAGCCCGGCCGTCGCCGCGGCGATCAGGAGGCGACGGTGAGGAAGTAGCTGACGTTGCAGTTCTCGTCCACCGCCATGAAGATCCACGGCCCGCCGAGAGCCCGGGCGATCGTGGCCCGCCAGCGTCCGGGCGCGTTGTCCGCGTTGTGCAGCTCGAAGACGAGCCCGGCCCGCGGGTTGACGGCGAGCGTGTAGTTGCCGTCGAGGTCGTTGCCGGTGACCTGCATCGAGAGCTGCCGGCCCTCGACGCGCGGCGCGGCGATCGACGGATTCGGTACCCGCCGGTCGGGCAGCCCGAACGAGATCTCCTGCGTCTCCCCCTCATCGAGCGCGACGATGCGCGAGACGTAGATCGTCTCCGGCGCGTAGGCCTTCAGCAGGTAGCTGCCGGCGGGTGCGCCCCGGAGCGTGAAGCGGCCGGCGGCGTTCGTGACCGCCACGCGGTAGTGCTCCTCGCCGCCCTCGAGGTCTGCTCCTTTCAGGAGCAGCGTGACGAACGCGCCCGCGAGCCGCCGCCGGTCCTCGCCGATGACCGAGCCCGAGATCGTGCCGGTGCCGCGGCGCTCGGTCGCGGCGGCGACCTCGAGGTCGCTCGGCGGCGTTCCGGGAGTGGGGACGCGCGGGCCTGCCGTCTCGCCGTCGGCGTTCTTTGCTCCCTGGGCGATCCAGCGCCGGACGAGCTCGAGGTCGGCCTCGTCGATCGGCGGCGCGCGCGGCGGCATGCGCGTCCCGATCGCCGGGATGTCCCCGACCGGTGCGTCGCCGCCGAGCTTGAGGTAGAGGAAGCTCGAGCCCGGGTCGCCGGCGACGACGCGCACGAGCTCGGGATCCTCGAGCGCGCGGATGCCGACGAGATCGCCGTAGGAGCGATCCTCGCGTAGGTCGAGCGACGCGTTGACGCCCGGGTGGCAGGCGGTGCAGCCGTACTGCTCGAAGACTGCCTGCACCCGGCCGTAGGCAACCGGCTCGCCGAGGTCGGCGGCATCGTTTTCGTCCCCGCCGCACGCCGCTGCGCCGGCGAGCACCGCGACCCCGATCGCGGCGAGGATCGCTAACCGGAGCGCCAGCACACCGCCTCCACGGGGGCAGCGTAACCCGACCCTTCCGGCTGGAGCCAGCGACTCACGACAGGCGCCGGACGACGGTCAGTGCGCGTTCGCGCCAGGGCTCCCGGTGCGTCGCGCCCGGGGACAGTCGCTCGTCCGCCGCCGCGTACCAGTCGTAGGCGCGCGCGAGCGCGTCTGTGTTGGTGTGTCGCGGCGTCCAGCCGAGCAGCGCTGTCGCCTGGGTGGTGTCGAGCACGACGTCCCGGTCGGCGCTCGAGTAGTGCCACCGGGAGAGCGGGGAGAGACCGAGGCGGTCGAGGGCCGCCAGGGCGAGGCGGGCAGGCCCGGCGGGCAGAGCGGTGACGCGGCTCGCCGTGCCGGCGTGGCGGACGAGCGCCTCGAGCTCCACGCGCACCGGCAACGGATCGTCGGCGCCGAGGTTCAGCGTCCGGCCTTCGACCGGGAGCTCGGCGGCGAGCAGGATCGCCTCGACCAGATCGTCGACGTCGAGCAGTTGATAACGGTTCCCTCCCGGACCGAGCGTGTAGATGCGCCGGCCCTCTCGCACGAAGCGGAAGAGGATGCCGAACACCCCGAGCCGGCCGGGACCGACGAACGCGGTCGGCCGCAGCACGACGGCGCCCTCGGAGAGTGCCGCCCGCTCGGCCTCGAGCTTCGTCCACCCGTACTCCTCGATCGGCTGCGGCTTGGCGTGCTCGCTCACCGGAGGCGCCTGCAGCCCGTACACGACCGCCGTCGAGACGAGGACGATTCGCCGCACGCCCGCCTCGCGCGCCGCGCGCAGGAGCACGGCGGTGCCGTCCACGTTGACCGAGCGCAGCTCCCGCCGCGAGCCGCGTGTGGGCAGAGCGGCCGCTGCGTGAACGAGCACGTCAGCCCCGGCGCAGAGCTGCGCCGCGTCCCGTCGGCTGCGGACGTCGCCGAGGATCGCGGTCACGCCCGGCTCGGCGAGCTCCACGGGATCCAGCGTCCGGACGGGCGTGCCTCGGGCAGCGAGTCGGCGTGCGAGCGTCAGCCCGAGGAAACCGCTGCCGCCGCTGATCGCCCAGGCGCTCATGCGCCCCGCGCCCAGCGGGGCAACCCCGCGAGCGGCCGCCGCGAGAGCAGCCGCGCGTCGAGGCCGAACGCCTTGCTCTCGGGCAGCCAGGCCACGGCGAAAGCAGCCAGGGCGGGGAAGACGAGCGACCACGTCCACTCGTTCGGCACCCCGAGCTCGCTGATCCACAGGGCCGTCAGGAAGGCCCAGGCCGACGCCGCGGCTATCCGGGTGAAGAGACCGAGCACGAGCAGCACGCCGAGTGCCAGCTCCGTGATGAGCTGCAGCTTCGAGAACAGGGACGCCCCGTCCGCCACGCCCTCCATCAGGTCCTTCCAGGCCGCGGGTGCCGCGCCCTCCTCGGCGTACGACCGGATCAGCGCGGCGTAGCGATCCGGCTCGTACAGGCCCTTGTCCAGGTTCGAGACCCACACGGTGAGGAACAACGCCCCGAGCGTGACGCGCAGGCCCGCCATGACGATCTCC
>JBKJWJ010000256.1:0-3092 GCA_046716905.1 Gaiellaceae bacterium | reverse complement strand
CCACGACGGCTGGGGAACCTAGGAGAGTTCTAGCGCGGCTTGATGCGCCAGAGGTCTGTGCCGCCGAAACTGGCGACCCAGAGCTCATCAGGATGGTCGGGCACCACGAACGGCCTTTGCCGACCTTCACGGTCTCGACCACGCGGTTCCATGTGCTCCTGGATGAGCGTCCGCGCCACAGTCGACGTGGTCGCGAGATCGAGCATCACGGTTCCGCGTGGGATCTCTGCCATCTACCCATAAAAACACGAAAGCCCGCCGGAGCGGGCTTTCGTGGGGAGAGAGGGAGAGTGGAGCTGGGGAGAGTTATTCCCCGTCGTCGTCGTGCGTGGTCGTGACCGTCTTGACGGTCTCGCAGTTCACGTGCACGTCGGACTCCTTCGAGTTGAGCCAGACGATGTCGTTGCCGGGGCCGCAGTCGATCGTGTCGACCATGCGGTCACGGGCGATGGCGTGCATCCGGTCGTTGCCGGCTCCGCCGTTCTCGACGTCGGCGCCGTGGCCGACCCAGATGCGGTCGTCCCCGTTGTCACCGTTCACGGTGTCGTTGCCGCGGCGGCCGCGGAGGACGTCGTTGCCCTCGCCACCGTTGAGCGTGTCGTTGCCGGGACCGCCCCGCATGCGGTCGTTGCCACCCTCACCGTTCAGGGTGTCGTTGTCTCGCATCCCGAAGACGCGGTCGTTGCCGTCGCCGGCGTTGACCGTGTCGTCACCGGCGCGGGCCAGGATCAGGTCGTGTCCTGGCGTGCCCGTCAGCGTCTCGCCGTTGTTCGTGCCCTTGATGACGACGACGCGATGAGCGATTGCGGCACTCACGATCGAGAGCGCGACGAGCGCTACGAGGGTGAGAGCTCCGAAACGAATTTTCTTTGTCACTGCTGAGAACCTCCTTGGAACGTTGGTCGGAGTGTTCCCCGCCGGCGTGAGGAGGGCGTGGTGCTTCTGAAAGGATTTCGTACCGGTCTGTAAGGCCGGTGTTAGGTCGCCTGTGCTCGCACGAGCCAGTCGACTTGCTCGTGCTTGCGAAAGAGGATGTGTTCGATCAGGTGCTCGACGGCCTCGCCCGGCCCTTCGGTACCGGTCGGCGGAATCGCCTTGACCAGGGCGGCGATCACCTCTTCCTCGCCCTCGACGAGCTCGCGCAGCGTCGTGCGCGGATCGCTGCCATTGCGGATGCCGGCGACTCGCGTCGTCGGCTCCCCGGCGAGCGCAACGATCTTGGCGACGATGCGTTCCGTGTCGGCCAGCTCGGCCGCCGCAAACCGAGACAGCCTGTCCGCGACGAACTGGTACTCGAGCCCGGTCAGGCCACCGGCCGCCAGCGTGAGCTGGACGATCGACCGGTACTGAAGCGACAGCGTGTCGTTCAGTCTTTGGCCGAGCTCGACCGGGTCCATAGGTTCCTCGTCCACGACGGGAGTGTGTATCAGAGAGCCCCGGCCCAGGGTGAAGAAGCGGTGCTTCTACGGTGAAAGAGTCGCAAGCCGCGCGGTCTGACCGTAGAGCTCGCGCAGAGCCGCCAGCGTCATGAGCAGGCCGGTGCCTCCCGCGACCGCGAACGCGAGCTGCGTGCCTCCGACCTCGGAGAGCCACCCCGAGAGAAGGCCGCCGAGCGGTGCGAGCCCGGCGAAGGCGAAGAGGTAGAGGCTGAGCACCCGGCCGCGAAGGTGGTCCGGCGCCGCCAGCTGGAGAAGCGACTGGCTGTTCGCCGTCCACATCGTGAAGCAGACGCCGACGACGAAGAGCAGGATCGCGCAGGCGACGACGGTGTCGAGCGGCGCGAGCGCGAGGAGCGCCAGGCTAAAGCCGCCGACCCCCGCGACGAGCGCCTTCCAACTCGCTCGGCCCAGCCCTGCCGCGAGGAGGGCTCCGGCGAGCGCTCCCCCGCCGAAGCAGGCGGAGAGGACGCCGAACGTCCGCGGCCCGGCCTCCAGCGTCTCCGACGCGAGAACCGGAACGAGCACGTGGAAATTGAAGCCGACGGTGCTGACGACCGTCGTCATCGCCAGGACGAGGCGGACGCGGGGGGAGTGACGGGCGTAGGAGAGGCCCTCCCGGACGCTCTTGAGCACTGAGAGGTGCTCAGTCGGCCGGTCGAGCTTCACAAGCTCGCGGTCTCTCATCAGCCAGAGACTCGTCAGGACCGCCAGGAAGCTGACGGCGTTGATCGCGAAGCAGACGCCGACGCCGAACGCGGCGATGATCACGCCGGCCGCCGCGGGCCCGATTACGCGCGCCCCGTTGAAGAGGCTCGCGTTGAGGGCGATCGCGTTCGGCAGCTCGTCCCGCCCCACCATCTGGAACGTCAGGGCATGGCGGCCCGGAGCATCGAAGACGAGCGCCGTCCCCGACGCGGCGGCCAGCGCGTAGGCGAGCCAGACGATCTCGGCGCCGGAGAACGCGAGCACCGTCAGGGCGACTGCGACGACCGCCGAGCAGCTCTGCGTGATCATCACGAGCTTGCGGTTGTCGAACCGGTCGGCGACGACACCCGAGATCAGGCCGAAGACCGTGAAGGGGGCGAACCGGCAGAAGGCGAGGAAGCCGACGGCGACAGGCGAGTGCGTGAGCTCGATGACGTACCAGGCGAGCGCGATGTTCTGCATCCAGGTGCCGATGAGCGAGACGACCTGGCCGGAGAAGAACAGGCGGTAGTTCCGGTGGATTCGGAGGCTCGCGAAGGTGCGGCGGAATGCGACCGTCATGCGTCCTCCAGGAGCTGGAGCAGAGGGTCGACGGCCCCGTCGAGGGCCTCGAGGTCCTCGGGCTCGAGCCGCTTCAGCCGGGAGGCGAGCCAGGCGGTGCGGCGGGACTTGACCGACCGTAGGACTCGCTCGGCTTCCTCGGTCAGCGAAAGCACTTGCCGCCGGCGGTCGGTCTCGTGCGGCGTTCGGGTGACGAGGCCCGCCTTCTGGAGACGATCCACGTGCCCGGACATGGCTGCCGGAGACATCCGCTCGCTGGCCGCAAGGTCATTGACGCCCATGCCGGGATGCCGCCGAATCTGGATCAGGAGCGTGACCTGCCCGCCCGTCACTCCGAGGGCGTGGCTCTCGCGGCGAAGCTCGCGCGCGAGCTTCAGAAGAGCCGGC
>JBKJWJ010000255.1:0-2912 GCA_046716905.1 Gaiellaceae bacterium | reverse complement strand
ATGTATTTGGTGGTGGTGGGCTAGGTGTTGTGTAATAGAGAAAGGCCATGATCGTCGTCGGCTTGTACGAGGCAGTCCGCACGCGCGAGCTCGCGACCGCCGTCCCCGACCTGGCCGTGGCCTACCTCCGGAAGCTGGGAGTGCGCTGAATGCCGCTCGCGCTGTCGAACGGAGTGGAGCTCGCCTGGTGGCTCTCGCTCGCGGCGGGGCTCGTAATCGCACTCGTCGTCTGGTTCTTGCTCGAGTGGCTGCGCCGTACCGTCCTCGAAATCGAGACGGGCGTATCCGCGGTCTGGACGATGGGGAAGCGGCTCGCGCAGAACACGCAAACCACCCACCTGTTCGGAACGACCAAAGCCCGAGGCGTCGACCTCCTGACTGAGTTGCAGGAGCATGCCGCACTACAGAAGAGGAGTGAGCCGTGAAGACCGCGCTGATCGTCGTCACCCTGGTCGAGATCGTTGTCCTCGTCGCAGTCCTCGCCTCTTACCTCATCCTCATCGCAGCGACGTTGCGCCGGATCTCCCACACGCTGGGCCTGGTCACGTTCGGGGTTCGCGCCATCGAAAAGCAGACCGAGCCCATCGGGCCGGTGCTCAGCGACATCAATGGCGCGCTCGAAGGAGTCGCCGCAGCGCTCGACGAGGTCGCCCGGCCGAAGGCGCCGACCGGATAACCGTGACCGTCGCATCCGAGCGGCGGAACGTGATCGCCCAGGAGCGCGTCGCTCCGAACGACGGAGGAATCAGCTACGGTCAAACGGCGAGCGCGCCGAGGAGGACTGCCTCATGTGCCTAGGGATTCCCGGACAAATCGTCGAGTTCGTCGAGCCGCAGCACCACATTGCCAAAGTCGAGGTCTCAGGGGTGCGGCGGAATGTCAACGTCGGCCTCCTCGCGACCGGGCCCGACAAGGTCGACGTCGGCGACTGGGTGCTCATCCACGTCGGCTTCGCGCTCTCGAAGATCGACGAGGAGGAGGCGCGCGCTACGCGCCAGTTCCTCGAGCAGCTCGGCGAGCCGTACGAGCAGGAGCTCGAGGAGCTGAAGGCGAGCCACATCGAATGAGCGTGCGGCTGGCCGAGCTGGTCGACGAGCGTGAGCGGGTGCTGAGCGCGGTCGTCGAGGCCGAGGCGGGCCGGATCGCCGTCGCCTGTCATTCGATGGCGCGGGCGTTCGACAGAGGAGGAACGCTGCTCGCGTTCGGAACGGGTCCGGCCGAAACCGACGCCGCTCACGTCGCCGTCGAGTTCATGCACCCCGTGATCGTCGGCAAACGGGCGCTGCCCGCGCTCGCCCCGCCGAACGACATCCTCGGCATCGCGCGTTCGGGAGACATCGCCCTGACGATTTCCCACGGCCCGGAGGACGAGCGAACGCGCGAGTTCCGCGAGCGAGCGCAGCGCCGCGGGCTGCTGACCGTTGCCCTCACCGGACGAGAGCCGGCGCCGGCGGATCACTCGTTCGCCGTCGCCAGCGAGGACCAGGCAATCGTCCAGGAGGTACAGGAGACCCTCTACCACGTCCTGTGGGAGCTCGTCCATGTCTTCTTCGAGCATCCGGGACTGCTCGACGACGCCTGCATCACGTGCGGGGACGTGGCCGTCGCGGCGCAGGTCGTTGCCGTCCGGAACGGCACGGCCACCGTCGAGAAGGACGGCCTGCATGAGGACGTCGCCGTCGAGCTCGTCTCGCCCGTCGCGGTTGGAGACACGTTGCTCTGCCACGCGGGCGTCGCCCTGGTGAAGCTGCCGTGAACGAGCCGACGGCCTTTCTCTACCCCTTCCTCGGCCAGTCCGAGCGGAACCTCCGCGAGGTGCTCGACGACGTCGCGGCATCGACCCGACACAAGGCGGCCGACGTCAATGAGCTGCGGAGGTCGATCGAGCTCGACGCGATTCTCGCCTGCGCCGCCGCGATGCGCGAGCGTCTCGGCCGCGGCGGGCGTGTGATCGCCTTCGGCAACGGCGGCTCGTCCACCGATGCCCAGGACTTTGGAAGGGACTGCTGCCGGGCGGGCTGGCCGGCGGTTGCGCTCACGAACGACGTCGCGACGCTCAGCGCCGTCGGCAACGACGTCGGCTTCGACAATGCCTTCTCACGTCAACTGATCCCGCTGGCGCGAGAAAACGACGTGGCCGTCGCGATCTCGACCAGAGGCTCCTCGCCCAACATCGTGGCCGGCCTGGAGGAGGCGCACCGCCGCGGGCTCCTCACGTGCGCGATCAGCGGGCACGACGGCGGCCGCCTGGCAGCCCTGCCCTGGCTCGACCATCTGTTCGCCGTCCGCAGTGACTACGTCCCGCGCCTCCAGGAAACGCACGCGACGATCTACCACCTCCTGCTCGAGGCAATCGGGAGCCGGACGTGAGATTCGTCGACGAGTACCGGTCGGCCGACGTCGCCCGGCGCGTGGCGGGCGAGATCTCCGCGGTCCTCGAGCCGGGCCGCACCTACAAGCTGATGGAGGTCTGCGGCGGCCACACGCATGCGATCTACAAGCACGGCATCGAGGATCTGCTTCCGGCGCCGGTCGACCTCATCCACGGGCCGGGCTGCCCCGTGTGCGTGATCCCGATGGGCCGTGTCGACGACGCGATCGCGATCGCCGAGCGCCCCGAGGTCATCTTCGCGACCTTCGGCGACATGATGCGGGTGCCGGGCGGCAACGGCTCTCTGCTCGACGCGAAGGCGCGCGGCGCCGACGTGCGGATGGTCTACTCGCCGCTAGACGCGCTGAAGGTCGCCCGCGAGAACCCAGACCGGGAGGTCGTCTTCTTCGCGATCGGGTTCGAGACGACCGCGCCCTCGACCGCGCTGACGGTCCTGCGCGCGCGGCAGCTCGGGATCGCCAACTTCTCCGTGTTCTCGAACCACGTGACGATCATCCCGCCGCTGCGCGCGATCCTCGAG
>JBKJWJ010000254.1:0-2595 GCA_046716905.1 Gaiellaceae bacterium | reverse complement strand
GGCTTCACGGCTGCTTGCGCGGTTGACCATTCGCAGGCACGCGAAGGCGGTGCTGGATCTGGGAACGGGCTCGGGTGTCCAGGCGCTCCTTGCCTCTCGCCACGCGGCCCGGGTCGTCGCCGTCCACGTCAACAGCCGCGCGCTTGCCGTCGGGGAGCACAACGCCCGCTCGAACGGAATCGTGAACGTCGAGTGGCGCGAGGGGAGCTGGCTCGAGCCGGTGCGGGGCGAGCACTTCGACCTCGTGATCTCCAACCCGCCGTACGTCATCTCTCCGGACTCGCACCACTCGTACCGCGACAGCGGAGAACACATGGACGCTCTCGTCCTACGCCTCCTGGGCGAGATCCCGGGGATGCTCGAGGAGGGCGGCTTCGCCCAGGTGCTGTGCAACTGGGTCGTCGGAGCGGATCGGGACTGGCGCAGCACGATCGAGACCGCCGTCTCGGAGAGCGGCTGTGACGCGATCCTGATCCGGTACAGCCTGGAGGAGCCGACCGCGTACGCCGAGCGATGGCACGAGCGGCTTGCAAACGTCGATCCGCGCGCGCACAAGGAGACGATCGACCGCTGGGTGGCGTACTACGCCGACCACGGCGTCGAGGCGCTCGCGTTCGGGATCGTCGTGCTGCGTCGTCGGATAGCGGAGGGCAACTGGTTTCGTGCCATCGCCGCTCCCGGGTCTCCGCACGACGCGGCCGGCGACCACGTCTTCAGGCTGTTCGAAGGCTGGGACTGGGCGCGAGACGCTCCCGACGGCGACATCGCCGTGGCGCCCGCCCCCGGCGGCCGAATTCTTCGACGCCTCGATCTGGAGGAGGGGACCGAGCGCATCACGCTCGAGGCGCGGCCGAATGTCGGCTTCGCGGCGCGTATCGGCGAGCGTGTGGCCACCGCGCTCGCCCGGCGGAATCCGCTCCCCGTAGCCGACGCCAAACGCCTCGTCGGCCTGGGCCTGCTCTTGACCGAAGAGCAACAGTCGCGGAAGATCGATGGATCCTGACCCGTCTGGGGTACGGGGGACGACGACAATCAGGAAGGAGGCAGGGGTGTCCGAGCATGAGCACCGGTCCGAAGAGGAAGTCCTCGCCGAGCAGCAGCCCGATGCTGTCGACGATCTCGAGGTACCGGAAGGTCAGACCGAAGACGTAGCGGGCGGAGCCTGGCCGATCAAGTACGAGCGCGAGTCGTGATCGACGAGATCTAGGAGGACGGAATGGGCGATCACCAGCAGACGCCGAAAGGCGACGAGCAGAACGAGCGCGAGGAGGGGGTCGAGGATCTCGACGTCCCGGAGAATCAGCGGGACGACGTGGCCGGCGGCAGTAACAAGACGGGCAACATCATCCTCA
Organism: Gaiellaceae bacterium; assembly: GCA_046716905.1. Classification (GTDB taxonomy): domain Bacteria; phylum Actinomycetota; class Thermoleophilia; order Gaiellales; family Gaiellaceae; genus JACDAN01. The sequence goes on along the minus strand of JBKJWJ010000254.1, from coordinate 1,243 downwards.
AGTAAGAAAACCTTTTCGACACTGGAACAGGAGGATCTGAATGAGCGAGCACGAGCAGACGCCGAAGGACGACGAGCAGGACGAGCGCGCCGAGACGATCGACGACCTGGACGTACCGGAGAAGCAGCAGGACGACGTCTCCGGTGGGTTCGCGAAGATCGAGTTCACCAAGAAGAACTAGGAGAAGTAGGAAGATCCCTGCGCTTTCCACGTCTATTGGTGAAGTGACAAACCGACCAGGAGGAGTTATGTCGGAGAAGGAACAGCGCGACGGAAGAGCCGAGCGGATGGACGATCTCGAGGTCCGCGATGACGACGCTCGCGACGTTGCAGGCGGCAAGAAGGCAGAGAAGAAGGGCGGTTTCGGAAAGAAGAGGAACGTTGCGGCCGACGCCCGCTCCCCGCGGATGGGCAAGGAAGCCTGACTCCCGTTTGGCGGCGGGCGCCTCGGCGTCCGCCGCTCTACGCTTAGGGGGTGCTCGCCTTCTCAGGGGTCATCGAGCGCCCGGTCTTCTCCGTCGGCTCGCGGCAGTTTCGCTGGTCGGATGTCGCCGAGGGCGTCGACTGGGACGCGCTGCGGCGCAGCGCGGCCCTGAGCGGCGAATCGGTCGACGACGCGGCGGTGGAGGAAGCGGGCAAGCGCTGGCGCTACGACCGGAACCTCGTCGCCGGCGAGGAGATGGAAGCTTGGCTCGACCGCTGGGAGCTCGAGGTCGCGGACTGGCGCGCGTTCGTCCGCCGATCCGTGTCGAACGAAAAGCCGTCGACTGCGGATGCCGGCGAGCGGGAGACCTGGGCCGAGGCGGTCTGCAGCGGCGAGCTGGAGCGCGCCGCGCGCGACCTCGCTGCCCGGGAGGCGGCGACCGAGGCCGCAGGTGGAATGGACGCCCTCCGCGCCTCTGCGTGCGGCGAGAGGGAGCTCGAGGGCCTGCTCGCTTCGATGCGGGCCGACTGGATTCGCGTCGATTGCCAGACGCTCACCCTCCCGTCCGAGAATGCGGCGCGAGAGGCTGCGCTGTGCGTCCGTGACGACGGCCTCCCGCTCGCCGAGGTGGCGGAGCAGGCCGGCGCCGAGCTGGCCGAGCACCGTCTGATCCTCGGTGACACGGAGAAAGCTCTCTCGGAGGCGCTGATGAGCGCCAGGACGGGAGAGCTGCTCGGCCCGCTTCCGGTCGGCGAGCAGTGGGTGCTGATCCTCGTGGAGGAAAAGTCCGATCCGACGATCGACGACCTCGAGATCCGC
>JBKJWJ010000253.1:0-3792 GCA_046716905.1 Gaiellaceae bacterium | reverse complement strand
CAGAATGGCCGGGGGCGGCGAGGACGAGGTGCACACAGCGGTGGAGGATGCTGGGGGGCCGGACACCCGGAGTCTCGCCTTCCTCGTGTCGAGCGACCAGGAGGAGACCGTCCGCGCCGACGTCCAGCGAGTGCGGTCCTGGCCGTATCTCACGCGCCTCAAGGTCGGCGGATACCTCTACGACGTCGAAACCGGGCGGCTCAGCCGGATCTGCTGATCATGCCGGACAGCTCCACGAGCTCCCGGAGCACGTGGTACGCGCTCGCTTGCGCCTCCTGGAGCCGCGGGATGTTCTGAGACCGGCTGACGATCACGTGGTCGGCCAGGTGCTCGACGGCCACGCGGCCGCCGTCGTAGCCGACCAGGCCGATCGTCAGCAGCCCGCGTCGGCGTGACTCGGCGAGCGCCTCGACGATGTTCGCGGAGCCTCCGCTCGTCGAGATCGCGAGCACGGCATCCCCTTCTCGGCCGTACGCGATCACCTGGCGCCCGAAAAGGACTTCAGGCCCGATGTCGTTGGCGAGAGCGGTGAGGATCGCGGAGTCCTCCGCCAGGTTGAGCGCGGGCCGGGACGGCCAACCCTGGGGGGCGGCATGGAAGTCCGCCACCGCATCGGCGGCGTCCGTCGCCGAACCTCCGTTTCCGAATGCGAGGAGCTTGCCGCCGGCGTCGAAACAGCCGCGTAACGCGACTGCCGCCGCCATGAGCTCGTCGCGGCCGTCCGCCAGCGTCTCGGTTCTGAGCACGGAAAGCTCCTCTGCCTTCAACAGCACCGAGCGGCGAACGTCCTCTTCGACCGACGCGAGATCCGCCTGCCCTCGTTCGAGGAACGGGTAGAGGAACCCCGAAGCGCCGGCGCCCGCCTCCGAGCCGCCGAGATGGTCGAAGAAGACGTGAACGAGCTCCCAGAGCAGGTGATACGAGATCTCCGCGAGCTCCTGGGCGACGAACGGATCGTCGGTTTCCGGCTCGAAAAACCACTCCTCTCCGGCCGTGATCGTCAGGGGCCGGAAGGCGACGACCATGTCGTTCGGCTCGCGCAGGAGGTCGAGCTGTTCCGGCGAGACCGCCAGCGCCGGGAGCGCTCGCTTGCCGACGATCACCGGATGGACGAACTCGACCGCGACGTGATGGGCATCCGACCAGTCCTGCGGCGAGCCGCCGAGAGCGAGCAGACGCCCACCGCTCAGAAACCGCTCGGCCATCAGCCGGCAGGCGCGGGCGAGTTGCTCCGCGTGGTTACCGAAATACGCCTCGCTCGCCCGCGTCCGCGTCTCGAGCAGCTGATCTACCCGAGCCGCAAGCGCGTCGGTCGAGACGCTCAAACTGGAGCGACCTCCCTGGTGGCCGTTCGGAGCAGCCAGTCCTGCCAGGCGTCGGTTCCTTCCCCGGTCCGGGCGCTCACGAGCATCCGCTCCACGCCGGGATGCACCGCGTCGAGGTTGTACAGGTAGCGGTCGAGATCGAAGTCGAGGTGCGGGAGCAGGTCGATCTTGTTCACGATCACGAGGTCGCAGGCTCGGAACATGAGCGGATACTTGAACGGCTTGTCTTCGCCTTCGGTCACGGAGGAGACCATCACGCGATGGTCCTCCCCCACGCGGAACTCGGCCGGGCAGACGAGGTTCCCGACGTTCTCGATCACGAGGAGGTCGAGCTGCTCGAGCGGGAGCGACGGCAGCGCCGAGCGAACCATGTTCGCGTCGAGGTGGCACTCACCGCCAAAGCGGGGGTCCGTGTTGATCTGGACGACCGGCACGTGCAGGTGGGCGATCCGGTCGGCGTCGAGCGTCGACTGGACATCCCCCTCGAGGACGCCCACGCGGATGTCTCCCAGGTTCTGGAGCGTCCGCTCGAGCAGGGTGGTCTTGCCGGCTCCCGGCGCGCTCATCAGGTTGATCACGGTCACTCCTGCGTGATCGAAGTCGTGGCGGTTCGCGGCCGCGATCGTGCCGTTGGCGTCGAGGACGTCCTCGAGCACTTTCACATGCTTGCGATGCACGCTTCCTCCTCTTCCTCGATCTCGATGGACTCGACCTCCAGCTCGTTGCCACTGACGATCGCCACATCCGTCTCCGCGCACCGCGGACACCGGAAGATCGGTGTCTCGAGCGTCCATTCATAGCCGCACCCACCGCAGGCGAGCGCCGCGGGGACGACTTCGAGCTCGAGCCGGGCGCCTTCGCACACAGTTCCCCGGGTCACGATGTCCCAGTAGAACTCGAGCGACTCCGGCACGACCTGGCGCAAGTGCCCGGCGCGCACGGTGACCAGGCTCACCGGGCTCCCACCCGCATGCTTCTGGGCGGTAGCGACGATCGCGCTGGCGATGGAGAGCTCGTGCATCAGGCTGCCAGGACCTCGGCGACCGTCGACTCCACGAGCTCGACCGCCTGATCGACGACACCCGCGACCGACTCCGAGAGCCCGATCCCCATCTCCTCCACGACGGCAGGCTCGCACGCGATCACGATCACCTTGCCCGGCCAGCCCCCCACCGCCTTCACGAAGCGAAGCACCGTCTGCGGATCCATAGCATGCGGGTTGAGCGTCTCGCCGTCCTGGATCGCCCCCTCGACAGAGTCTTCGTCCGCCTCCATCACGTAGAGGGTCCCCGGCGTCCCGCCCTGACGGCTGATGTCGACCAGTATCAGCGCGTCGTAGCCGCGCATCACCTCGTAGGCGAGGTCGAGCCCGCCCGTGCCGAAGTCGAAGACGTGCACGCCCGTCGGGAGCTCGCGGTCCTGTAGGCGCTTGGCGACCTCGCCGCCGAAGCCGTCGTCGCGCATCCACAGGTTGCCGACGGCGGCGACGAGGATCTGCTTCGTTCTCTGCTTCTGCTCAGTTGTCATTCGGTTCGTCGTCGGCTCCCCTGGAAGCTTCCGTTTCGTCGGAGGCGTCGGGGTCGACCTCGCCCTCTTGAGGCGTCCGAGGTGGCCCCTCCGGGTTCTCGACGTCCGGATAGCGAACCTCGCCGCGCCGCTCGGGCATCGTTTCCGGGCCGGTCTCTCCGCCGCCCACGTTGGCGCCGGTCTCGGTGCCCAGGCCCTTCTCGCCCGCTTCCTCCTGATCCAGGCCCGGAGCCGGGGGCTTCCCGCCCTCGTGCCCTTCATCGTGATGAGTCATCTCACGCCTCCTTGGTTGGCAGTTTGCGCCCCGACTTCGACTTCGACTTCGTCGCCGAAGAAGAAGAGGTACCGGCCCGACTCGCGCATGATCTCTTGCATCGGATCGCTGTCGACCGTGACACCGAGGTACGTTCGCCCGTCGTAGTCCAGGTAGATCCGCTCGAGTGTCGCCGTGCGGCCGTCGAGCATTCGGTCGTAGGGGTCGGTGCGGTCACCGAGCCGAAGGACGAGCTTGTCTCCGCGTTTCACTGCGATGCCGTCCAGTTCTGCCTCGTCCTCTCCCTCGCGCGGGTCCTTCCCGGCCGGCCGCATCACTCCGTGCAGGGCGAAGATGTCCTCAGGAGTCGTCTTCAGCGCCTCGTCGACCATGTCTCGCACAGCCGGGTCCTGCTTGGCGATCTCCTCGCGCTCGCCGTCGCTCAGCGTAAGCACGTGGAGGCGTAGCGCCTCCTCGATCTCGGTGTTGTCGAAGAGCGCCCCCCGGCTCTGAGGGGCGATCTGCCGGTGGTCGGGGAGCATGATCGCGGCGCCGAGCACGGCGTCGTCCGCCGGCGATGCGAGCACCGGCCACGTATTCACGTTCTCGCAGCCCTCGGCCTCGAGGGGCGAGACGAACTGCCCACCCTTCGCTCGCAAGAGCACATGCGTGGAGAGCAGGGAGCGT
>JBKJWJ010000252.1:0-2646 GCA_046716905.1 Gaiellaceae bacterium | reverse complement strand
CGGCGGGCCTCGTCTTGCAGAAGCGCTACGTCTCGACATTCCCGCGCATCCAGGCGCTCGTCGTGCTCGGCCTGGTGCGGGCACGCCGGGGAGAGCCGGACGCGCAGCCGCTCCTCGACGATGCGCTTGCGCTGGCCACGCCAACAGAAGAGCTTGCGCGGATCGCGCCCTTGGCGGCGGCGCGAGCCGAAGTGGCCTGGCTCGCGGGTGACCGTGAGGGCGTCCGCGTAGCGACGGAGAACGCCTTCGAGCTCGCGCTCCGGCAAGGGGTCGCGTGGCCGATCGGAGAACTCGCGTGCTGGCGCTGGCGCGCCGGACTCGATGACGAGGCACCTAATGGAGCGGCCGAGCCGTACGCGGTCCAGATCGCCGGCGACTGGGCCCGCGCAGCAGAGTTGTGGACGGAGATCGGTTGCCCCTACGAAGCCGCCCTTGCGCTTGCTGACGCGGACGATGACGGCGCCCTTCGAGGTGCTCGGGACGAGCTCCAGCGGCTCGGCGCACAGCCGGCGGCCGAGATCGTCGGCCGACGGCTGCGGGAACGCGGAGGTCCGCGAGATCGCGACCTGACGCCGTCGAAGCTTGTCCGATCCCCTCGTCGACATCGACAGCCCTGATTCGCGAGGGAGCTCGAAGAGCGAAGACAGCGCTCGAAAAGCTGGCCGTGCACATCGAGGCAAACAGAAGTCGAGCCGATCCCCTACAACATCTACTTCGACAAGTTCCGGTTCCGTCAATGACGCCGAGCGCCGCGTAGCGAGCCCCGGTCAGGTCGGCGGCCGTCTCGATCAACTTCTGCAGCAGATCGTCAAGGGACAGCTTCGAGCCGAGCGCGATCCCGGCCTCGATGAGGCCGTGGAGGCGCTCAGTCAGGATGTCTCGGCAATGGGAAATATCAGCGGTCGATTGCACGCAGACGCGCCTCGCCGCTGACGATCGACCACTCCGGGGGCTTGGGAACCGTGCTCGGTCGCTCGCCCGCCCTGCACGCCTGCGCGGCGTTGTCCATGAAGGACAAAATCTTGTGACCCACTTGCGGCCCAAACGTCGATTGGACGATTGGCTCAACGAAGCGGAACAGAGGCGGCGGCTGCGCTAAAAGCGCCTGCAAATGAACCTGTTCAGAGACGTTCGTCCCCGGTTGCGCCGCACCCGATTCGGCCTGTCACGCCGGAGGTCGCGGGTTCGAGTCCCGTCGCTCCCGCAAAAGACCTGCATAGATCTTCTGTTGTCATCTAAGGCCCAACCGACCGCCGGCCTCGTCGCGCTCTCCTGGTACCCCCTCGCGCATGAGCACACCCTTCTGCCGGCCCTCGGAATGAATGCGCGAGACCCCGCCTTCATAGGCGAGCACAAACGACACGTTGCAAAGCTCGTACGGGCGCTGGCCCAGGCAAACACCCGCGAGAGAGGCCCCCGTCGCGCCCAAAGAGAATCGGCCAGTGGGCGTGCAAAGCCCTTGTTCAAGCCGCTTCAGGGGGGCACGAAGAGGGGCGCGGAGGGGCACGAAGCTCGCGCCCCTTGGTCGCAATCCCTCTATCCACGCCAGTCGGGCGCAGCGGGGCCGACGCCGGCGCGACGGAGGCACGACGTCCGCGCCCCCTCGCAGCAAGCTCCTGTGTGCCGGCCCGAGTCCCAGACACCCGAGCGCACCCTGGGCACAGCCGCGCTTCAGATCCAGCCGTGAGCCGATCCCGGCGCCGGCAGCCAACTGGGAGAACCATCGACCCCCTCGAGGGGAGTACTCGCGCGCGTTACGGGGGCCCGCGAGAGACCGCCAGGCCCCGAAGGTGCGGGACGTGGAGCGACAGCTCTTCACCCCCGAGCAGATGGACTGGCTCGTCCAGGCGCAGCCCGGTTTGAGTGATCGTGTCGCACTGCGGCTCCTGTTCGAGATGGCGCTGCGGAAGAACGAGCTACGGCAGGTGCAGTTCAAGCACTTCGATCTCGGACGCCGGAGGCTCATGGTGTTCGGCAAGGGTGGCACGGTCATCCCCGTCCCGATCCCCACAGAGAGGCTTCGGCTGGAGATCGAGAAGCTCATGCTGGAGCGCCAGCCCGACCCCCGCGAGTTCCTCCTCTACCAGAGGAAGCGGGGTGCCCTCGTCGGCAAGGCCAAGCAGACGGGGGTGTACGAGGTCGGCACCCTGGCCGAGTACCCGTTGAAGGCGTTCGACGCCAACGGGATGCAGAGATGGTGGAAGCGATGCGTCGAGGAGGCAGGGATTCCGTACCTCACGATGCACGCAGCACGACACACGGCGATCACGGACTTCCTGCGCTTCAGCGGGAACCTCAAGCTCGCCCAGCAGCTCGCACGCCACAAGGACATCTCGACCACGGCGAACATCTACGCCCACCTGGACGACATGGATCTTGAGGCCGCTCTCCGTCGCCTTCACGGCGAGGAGTAGCTCGACCCACCTCAGTGGCCCTGCCGGGGCCGCTACCTAACCGCGGACGCGGTGACGTTTCCCTACCTGACAACGGTTGTGCTGCGGACTACAGTATCTCTCCGTGGCCTAGTTCGCTAACCATATCGCTCAGTGAGGGCACGAAATGCCTGTAAATCAGGGTTTATGGAGGCGTTGGGTTCGAAAGAAGCGAAGATTGGCGCTGAATAGGCACTCTCAGACCGCCTTGCGC
>JBKJWJ010000251.1:0-3508 GCA_046716905.1 Gaiellaceae bacterium | reverse complement strand
CTGCCGGTGGACGATCCTCAGATTCGCCAGCCTGACATCACACGCGCAAAAGAAATACTCGGCTGGGCCCCCGAGGTCGAACTCGAAGAGGGCCTCAGCCGAATGTTGCCCAGTCTAGGAAGGGAGCACATTCGTGTTTAGACGTATCGCCCTGATTCTCGCGTTGAGCCTTGTCGCCGGCGTGGTCGCAGCATCCGCGACCCATGACGCCGACTCGGCTGCGAAGCGCTCGAGCGCCTCTCGCATGCTCTTCGGCTTCTACGACGACGCCCAGGTCATCGGGAACCCCACCTACGCGTTCACCCAGCTCCGTACGCTGCGCGCCGGCATCGTCCGGACGACGCTCGACTGGCCGGCGGTCGCCAAGCGCCGACCTGCCCGGCCCGCCGATCCGGCTGACCCCGCGTACGACTGGACGGCCGTCGACAAGGTCGTCGGCGAGGCCAAGAAGAAGAACATCCGCGTGCTGCTCGCGATCTACGGGACGCCTCGCTGGGCCGGTCGCGCGCGCAACCAGGTGCCGCGACGCCCGCTCGACCTGCGGCTCTTCGCGACCGCCGCCGCACTGCGCTACAGCGGCACCTACACGGTGAAGGAAGGCGAGAACGAGCCCGAGCGCACGCTTCCCGCAGTCCGTCACTGGCTCGCGTGGAACGAGCCGAACAACCCGATCTTCCTGCGGCCACAGTGGAAGATGGTCAGCCGCAAGTGGCGCGTCCAGGCCGCGTACGACTACGCGAAGATCTGCTCGGCGGTCTACGCCGGCGTCAAGGCCACGAGGCTCGCGGGCCAGAAGGTCGCCTGCGGCGCCACGGGCCCGAGGGGCAACGACGCGCCTCGCAGCTCGCGGCCGTCGACCTCGCCGCTCGTCTTCATGAACGCGCTCCACCAGGCCGGCGTTCGGCGGATGGATGCCTACGCGCACCATCCCTACTACGGACATCGCTCGGAGAAGCCGACGACCGTCTCGAAGTCGACGAAGGCCGTGACGATGGGGAACCTCGGCGTTCTCATCAAGCAGGTCAACCGGCTTTGGGGCCGCAAGACCCGGCTCTGGATCACCGAGTACGGCTACCAGACGAACCCGCCCGACCGGCTCTTCGGCGTCTCCTACAAGAACCAGGCCCGCTACATGCAGCAGGCGATCGCGATGGCGAAGAAGACCCGCCGGGTCGATGTGTTCATCTGGTTCCTGATTCGCGACGAGCCGCGTCTCAGCGGCTGGCAGTCGGGCGTCCTCACCCGGCGGGGTGTGCGCAAGCCCGCTTTCCGGGCGTTCCAGACCTTCGGCCGGTAATTAGACCCGCGAGGGTGTGGCCGCGGGGCGGCGAACGTAAGATTCGTCGCCCCGTGGCTACCGAAAAAGCGCCGAGGGATGCCGCGCCGCGCGCAGTCGGAGACATCCGCTCGGCGCGCCCGCTCGTCTTGGGCAGCCCGCTCACGGCTTTCGTGCGCCGGGTGTTCAGCATCCTCTCCCTGATCGTCCTCGACCTCTGTGGCCTCGTACTGGGCCTTTATGCCGCCTTCGTTCTGCGCTCGTTTTACTACGGCAACGACGAGATCCTCTGGGGCGCACTCTGGCGGGCCGAGTCCGAATGGCTCCCCTTCCTGGCGCTCGTGATGCTGCTCGTCTTCTGGCGAGCCGGCATGTACACCGAGCGGGAGCGCCGCGGAGGCGGCGGTCGGATTCTCGGCTCGCTGATCCTCGTCGGCGTGGTCGGCGTGGCGTACGGCGTCGGCACCAATCGCGAATTCGGGACGTATGGCCTGGCGCCGACGGCGATCGTCCTCAGTGCGATCTTCATCGGGCTCCTCCGGGCGAGCTACGACGTCGTGACCGGAGATCTGCTGCGGATGGCGGGGGTGCGTCGCCGCGCGGTCCTCGTGGGCGACCCCGATCGAGTCGGCCACCTCAGGAGAATCCTCGGCGAAGCGCGGAGCGGGATCCAGTACGACTTCGTCGGCGCGGTCGGCCCATCCGACGCCGGGTTGGAGCTGCGGTACCTCGGGCAGGTCGGCGACGTGCCTCGCATCGTCGCCGAGATGGAAGTGGACGAGCTGATCGTGGCCGAAGCCGATTTCGACGACCGTGTCCTACTCGACCTCGTCGACCTGGCGCACCGGCGCGGTGTCCGTGTCCGGCTCGCACCGACGATGACCGAGCTCCTCACCCAGCGCGTGGACTACATCGCCGGGCAGGGCGTCCCGCTCTTCGAGCTCCGCCCCCCGGCGTTCGTCGGCACCGACTGGATCGTGAAGCGGGCGTTCGACCTCTTCGTGAGCGCGCTCATCGTCGTCGTCGGCCTGCCGCTCTGGCTCGCGATCGCAGCGGCGATCAAGCTCACCTCGCGCGGGCCAGTCCTGTACCGGGATCGCCGTGTCGGCCTGAACGAGATCGAGTTCGAAATGTTCAAGTTCCGGACGATGCGAGCGGACGCGGCGGACCTTCAACCGGCGCTCGAGTCCGAGAACGAGGCGAAAGGCGCTCTGTTCAAGCTCCGGGACGACCCACGCGTGACCCGCGTCGGAGCCGCTCTCCGCCGGTTCTCCCTCGACGAGGTTCCGCAGGTGCTGAACGTTCTCCGTGGGGAGATGAGCCTGGTCGGCCCGCGGCCGCTCCCGATTCGCGACTACCGGCTCCTGGAGGACTGGCACCGCAAGCGCTATCTCGTCTTGCCCGGAATGACCGGGCTCTGGCAGATCGCCGGCCGCTCCGACCTCGAGTTCGACGACCTCGTCCGGCTCGACTTCTACTACCTGGAGAACTGGTCGATCTGGCTCGACGTCTCGGTCCTTCTGCGCACGATCCCGGCGGTGCTGGCCGGCAAGGGCGCGTACTGAGTGCCCGCCTGACCTCCAGCGTCATCACGGTCGCGTACCGCTCCGGCGAGGCGCTCGGGCGGCTGCTCGACTCGCTCGAACCGCAGGCCCCCTTCGAGGTGCTCGTCGTGGACAACGGGGAAGGCGGCCCCGAGATCGAGGAGGCGCGCAGCCGTGCCGGGGTCACGGTGCTCTCGCCCGGCCAGAACCTCGGTTTCGGCGCCGGTAACAACCTCGCCGCGCGCGAGGCAAAGGGCGACGCGCTCGTCTTCCTGAACCCGGACACGGTCGTGACGCCGGGGGCGCTTGCCGGGCTCGTCGCGCCGCTCGAGGACAGGTCCATCGGCATCGTGACCGCGCGCCTGCGGCTCCTCGACGACCCGGAGACGCTGAACTCAGCGGGGAACGAGGTTCACGTCACCGGCATCGCGTGGGCCGGACGATACGGCGAGGGGGCGGACACGGTGTCCGAGCTGGTGGACGTCCCATTCCCGAGCGGCGGGGCCATGGCGATTCGGCGGGACCTCTTCGAAGAGCTCGGCGGCTTCACCGAGGAGCTCTTCATGTACCAGGAGGACCTCGAGTTCGGCTGGCGCGTGCGGATGCGCGGGCTGCGCGTGGTGGTCAATCCCGCAGCCGACGTGCTGCACGACTACGAGTTCGCACGGAACCCCGAGAAGCACTACCT
>JBKJWJ010000250.1:0-6925 GCA_046716905.1 Gaiellaceae bacterium | reverse complement strand
CGCGGCCGTCCGGATCTCGGCTCACCCGTCTTCGAGCAGCTCGTCGAGGTCGTCGATCGGCTGGTCGTCGACTCGTCCGAGTGGCCGGATGTCCCCGACGTCTACGGCGAGCTGGCCACGCTCTTCGGCGGGGTCGCCATCTCGGATATCGCCTGGCGGCGGACGCTGCCGTGGCGCCGGACGCTCGCCGCCGCCTGGCCCGACCTTCCGAACAGCATCGCGGGACCTCCTGCGGAGACCGCGCTCGTCGCCGGCTGGCTTCAGTCGCGAGCCGGCGTCAGCGTCGACATCGAGCACGCTGAGGGGCTGCCGGTAGGGAAGGCCGGCGACGCCAGCGACCTTCTTTCGGACGAGCTCGACGTCTTCGTCCGCGACCCGGTCTACGAAGCGGCGGTCAGGAGCGCGGGTCGTCCCTGATCGCGAGGCCGGCCGGTCCTCCGGGCCGCTTCTCGACGATGGCGTACGCCTCACCCTCCGAGATCACGCGTTCGTAGTCCGTGACCTCGTGACCCGGGATGATCACGAACCATTTCGGGTCGGAGCGGATGTGCTCGTACTCCGAAAGGGCCATCGGGATGCGATCGGTGCACGAGGTGTCCGCGCACTCGCAAACGAACTCCGCCAACTCGGTGACGAGGCTGAAGCTCTCTCCGAGCTCGCGAAGGCGCTCGTTCACCTCTCGGAAGACGACTTCGTTCTCACCGACTCTGCGTCCGCGCTCGTCCATCCGTGGAGTATGGCGCGCGCTAGCGTGTGACGCTCATGCGCGACCAGGTCGCCTCCGAAGACGCCATTCGACGTTTCGCCGCTGCGCTCGAAGTCCGGGTCACCGAGCGAACGGCCGAGCTCGAGGAGCAGCGGGCCCTCCTCGACGCGATCATCGATACGGTGCCCGTGGGTCTCGCGCTCGTCGATCCGGCGGGGAACGTCGTCCGCGTGAACTCGAGGGCGCTCGACATCATGCGGGCCACGTCGATCGAGTCCGACGAGTTCAGTAACTGGCGCGAGCTCCAGGCGTTCGATCTCGAGGGCACGCGCTTGACGGAGCTGCCGATGGACCGGACGCTTGAGACCGGCGAGGTCGTGATCCACGAGCGGCTCGAGTTCTTGACGACGGGAAATTATCGGGTGATCGTCGAGATCAGCACCGCGCCGGTGACGGCCGCTACGGGCGAGATCCTCGGCGCCGTAGCCGTTTTCCAGGACGTCACGGTCCGAGAGCGCCAGGAGCGCGCCGAGCGCGAGTTCGTGACGAACGCCGCCCACGAGCTCCAGAGCCCGTTGGCAGCGATCATCAGTGCCATCGAGGTGCTCCAGTCGGGCGCCAAGGACGGCGAGGAGCGCGACGTCTTCCTCGCCCACATCGAGCGCGCATCGAGGCGGCTCGAGCGGCTCGTTCGCGCACTGCTGATCCTGGCCCGGGTGCAGAGCGGCCTCGAGACTCCCAAGCGAGGGCTCGTAGGTCTCTGTCCGCTGCTGACGGACATCAGTCAGGGCCTTCGTCTCGCGCCTGGAGTCGAGCTCGACGTGATCTGCCCGGACAATCTCGCTGTCCTGAGCAGCGAAGTCCTGGTGGAGCAGGCCGTCTTCAACATGGCTGAGAACGCCGCGAAGTACACCCAGACCGGCGAGGTCATCCTCTCGGCGCGGAGAGTCGACGACCAGGTCGAGATCTGCGTCGGAGACACGGGCAAGGGGATCCGCGCCGCCGAGCGTCCCAACGTCTTCAGCCGCTTCTACCGGGCGGACGAGGTCGGCTCCACCGGCTTCGGCCTGGGCCTGGCGATCGTACGAGCGGCCGTCGACGCACTCGAGGGCGAGCTCGAGCTGAATTCGGCTCCGGAGGTCGGGACCCTCGTTCGACTGCGTCTGCCCGGCGCCGCGAGCCTCACGAGCCTATGAATCGGGTGCTCATCGTCGAGGACGAGCCGGCGATCCGGGATGCGGTGCAGTACGCACTCAAAGGCGAAGGGTTCGACGTAGAGGCCGCAGTGGACGGTGAGGCCGGCCTTCGGGCAGGGCTCGAGGATGCGTTCGACGTCGTCATCCTCGACCTCATGCTGCCCCGCATGTCCGGGACGGAGGTGTGCCGAAGGCTCCGGGCGGAGAGCTCGGTCCCGATCATCATGCTGACGGCGAAGGGCGCGGAGCTCGACCGGGTGCTGGGGCTCGAGATCGGCGCGGACGACTACGTCACGAAGCCGTTCTCCATGGCTGAGTTGATCGGCCGTATCCGGGCGATCATCCGCCGCCGCGAACTCGACCGCTCGGGCGCCGCGAGCGTGATTCGCGTGGGCCGGCTGGAGCTCGATCCGATTCGCCACGAGGCGAAGGTCGAGGGCGAGCTCAAGCGCCTGACGCCGTCCGAGTTCAAGCTCCTCTTGCTGCTCGCCGAGCAACCCGAGCGCGTGTTCAACCGTCGGGAGATCATGCAGCACCTCTGGGACTCGACCTATGTCGGCGACCAGCGAGCCTGCGACATCCATGTCTCCAACCTGCGTCAGAAGATCGAGCCGAATCCCGCAAATCCCCAGCATCTGCTCACAGTTCGCGGCATCGGTTACAAGCTCGCCACTGTGTGAGCGAATCCTCGTCCATCGAGGGCTGAACGCTCAGGTAGCCGTGGCTACCGTGAGGCCATGGAGCCGGCGTTTGCGGTCAGGACGGCCAAGCTCGGGACCGGGACGTACGTCGTGTCCGTGACCGGAGAGGCAGACATGCATGCTGCATCGGAGGTCGAGCGCGAGTTCCTCGACGTGCTGGATCGCGGAGGCAAATCCGTGATCGTCGATCTCGTCGAAGTGGGGTTCATCGACTCGACTGCGCTGGGGCTCCTGCTTCGCTTTCAGCCGCAATTCCGTGCGCGGGGCGGCGACCTGGTGATCGTCTCCGATGACCGCCGCGTGCTCCGGACGCTCGAGATCACCGGGCTCGACCGGATCTTTCGGATCGAGCGCCGGCTCGGCGAGGCTCTGGACGACGCGTACGTCGAGGCCGCAGAGGCTCCGAACTCCGCCTAGGAGCCTTTGACTCTTTGTCCCAGCGGAGGGGGCAAGAGGCAGACAACGCCGAAATCGGAGACGCGATTCTCACCGCTCCTCCGCAGCACGGAACTCGACAGGCACTTCCGATCGAGATCGGATCTCACCGGCCTCCGCTGGAGACGCCGGGAACGTAGCCAGGGGGCGGTGAGCGTTTCGGCGGAGGTCTGTACGGCTTTGCTTACAGCCGTTAGCGGCCGACGACGCGGAAGCGGGGGCCCGAGACGCGGAGTGTTACCGGGTCCGACCACGACATCTGGCGGCCGCCGCTCGGCAGCGCGAAGGAGAGCCCGCGGATGCGGTAGTGCCAGAGGCCGGGCTTGAGCGGAAGGAGGGTGGAGGTCGCCGCCGTCTCGACGGACCCGACCTTCGTCCACGGATAGACCTTCTTGCTCCACTGCACCTCGTACCGATCCGCCGCGAGGGCCGGCCTCCAGGCGACGAGCGGTGTGCCGTAGACGACCGGGCGTGCACGCGAGGCGGAGAAGAGCGAGCCGTTCGGTGAGAGGCCGGTGACGTACGGTCCCCTCGAGGTGGCCACGACCGCTTCGCTGACCTTGCCAAAGGTGTTGACGCGGCCCGACGCGCAGGCGTCCTGTGGCAGCTCCACGTCCTGGTACTCGATCGAGTTCGCGTCGGAAAGCGACGGTCGCATGCCGACGCCGACGACAGTCCAGTAGTAGCGATTCTCCGGCCAGCCGTTGTCCCAGAGATCGACGGACGGCGGAGCAAGGACGGCCGACTCGGCCCTCTCGATCTGCTCCTCGGTGCTCCCGCCGGTGCCGCTCGTCCCGCCCGTGCTGGGTTCGGTGCTGTACGACTTCGATTCGTTCTCGACGGCGGCGGAGTTGTCGACGGCGAACGTCTTGCCCTGCTTCCCGTCGCTCATGATGTAGCCGTTCCTGGCCTTCGTCAGCTCTGCGCCGTTTGCCGGTAGCGTCAGCGGGCCGGTCGCTCGTGGGGCCCACGCCGGGGATCCGACGACCGAGCCGCGGTAGACGACGTTCACGCAGTCGCTGTCGGTGGTGATGTAGACGCGGTAGAGCTCCCTGGGAGTGCCCTCGGCGGAGAGTGAGCCGCCGAAGCTGAGCGAGGGCATGAGCTTGAACGGTGCCGGTGCATCCGAGTAGGCGTCCGAGGCCATGGTCGAGGTCGCGAGCTGCGACCCCGCGAGAGGGGTATTGAGTTCGACGAAGACCGGGCTCCACGGCCCATAGGAAACGCTCGGGATTCCGTTCGCCGACGTTCCGACCCGCGTCCGGACCGCACGTACGCGCCAGCGCACCACGCCGGTGACCGCGGGATCCTGGTGGAAGCTCCAGATCTCACGCTCGTCGGCGACGTTGGTCTTCGTGGCGACGACCTTGTTCGGAGCGAGCAGCCAGACGTTGTAGCCGGTCGCGCCCTCGACGGGGTTCCAGCGCATGAGCCCGACAGTGCTCGGTTGAGCCTGCGGCGTGTTCGCCCAGCGCGTGTTGAAGCCGTACGGAGACGTCCACCTCGAGACACCTCTGGCCGTAACGGCCCGGACGCGAGCCCAGAGTGCGTACGGAGTGCCGGTCATCCACGGAAGCGCAAGTGGCACCGCGATCGTTGGCATCTTCGCCGTGCCGGCCCAGACGACGGAGCCGTCGGTGAAGTTGCTGCGCGTCGCGAGCTCGAACTCGTACTGCGTGGTTCCGCGCACGGGGCGCCACGCGAAGGACGGCGTGCGGGGGAAAACGCGGGCTGCCGGCTCGTCGGCCCGGAGGAGAAACGGCCTCAGGCTGCTCGGGGCGGAAACTGCAGCGTCGGCTACAGGCGCGATTGCGAGCATCGCGAGACAGACGGCAGCAAGACGGACCGCAGGCATAGCCATTTGGTTTGTCGGCAGGCGCGGGCGGTCAGGGCGTCCCTCGAACGAGGGATGCCTCGAGTGCCTCGCCGGCGGCAAGAACGAGCGCGTCGCCGCCGGAGCGACCGACGATCTGGAGCGAAGCGGGCAGGCCGTCATCGGCCGGGCCGGCGGGCAGGGCGAGCGCCGGCCAGCCGAGGGCGTTGAACGGAAAGGTGAACTGCAGGATCTCCTCGCGTACCTCCTGCTCGTCAGCGGGAAGCGGCGGAGCCACGAATGCCAGTGTGGGGACGAGGAGGAGGTCCAAGCCCTCGAGGGCCACGGCGCAGCGTCTCACGTACTCCGTTCGAGCGTCTCTGCTGATCTTGATCTCGGCCTCGGAGAGCGCGAGGCAGCGCTCGACCTTCGTCCTCACGCTCGCGCCGTAGCTCTCGGCGCTCTCGGCAAACAGGTCGCGGTGGACGTCTGCGACCTCGGCCATGAACGCCGCACCGACTCCGGTCGGAAGCGGGAAGTCGACGGGCTGAGCGCCGACGAGCTCGGCCGCATCCTGGAGGCGACGGGCGACGAGGGGCTCGCAGCGGTCGATCCAGGCCGCGCCGATCGACACCTCGCGGAAGGGCTCGCGGCGGAAACCGGGCACCAGCGCCTCCATCATCGCCGCGCACTCTCCGACCGTCCGCGCCATCGGGCCGGCGTGATCGAATGTCGGCGCGAGTGGAAAGCAGCCGTCGAGCGGGACGAGGTCGTAGCTCGGCTTGAAGCCCACAACGCCGCAACATGCGGCTGGGATGCGAATGGAGCCGCCGGAATCCGTCCCGAGAGCGGCGTCGGCGAGCCCGGCCGCGAGCGCCGCAGCCGACCCGCCGCTCGAACCGCCGGCGATTCTCCCGGGCGCGATCGGGTTGGGCACTGTCCCGAAATGCGCGTTCTGCGAGGTGACGCCGTACGCGAACTCGTGGAGGTTCGTCTTGCCGACGTTCGTGTAGCCGGCGCCCTCGAGCAGCAGGACGGCCTCGGCGCTTCGGTTCGGAACGTGGTCGGAGAAGAGGATCGACCCGTACGTCGTGGTCAGGCCGGCGGTGTCGAAGAGATCCTTGACGGCGAGCGGGATTCCCTCGGCAGGAACTGGGTCAGGGCGTGTGAGAAAGACGCCAGGGATCAATGAGCGGTCGCTCATGAAGCCGTACCGCTTCCACACGGAAGCGTCAGTAGCGTCGCTCCGTTCTCAACCAAGGAGGAACTGTGGTACTCGATCCTGACAAGGGGCGTTCGAGCAGCGGACGGCCCCAGATGGCCGCCCGCCTGTCGACGGAGACGAAGCAGGCGTTCAAGACGACCGAGTTCTGGGCGATGGTGGCGCTCATCGTAGGCATCCTGATCGCCTCGATGGTCGTCGGTGACGGTGACTCGGGCGCCGAGGGCGGCGAAAACGCGAACGACGCGTTCCCGGCCGTGCGCGCGTGGCTCTACGTCGCCATCGTCGGCTCGGCCTACATGGTCAGCCGCGGCCTGGCGAAGGCCGGCAGCCGCGAGCCGTACTGGGCTGACCGTGACGATCTGCCCGGTGGCGACCGCGACAAGTAGGGCTTAGGGGGAGGGTCGGGGGGGTCGGCCAGTCCGACCTCTCCGATTCGGACTAGTCGAGCGCGAGGTAGACGAAGGCGATCACCCAGACGCCCGCGAAGAGCAGGAGGAAGAGCCCGAAGAGGGCCCAGCCGAAGACCGCGTTCTTGCGCGCCACCTCCCGCTCCGGATCGACGGGCTTCATGGGTGCCGGGATCGCGTTCGAGGGGGGAGGCTCTTCGAGTTGCTCCGTCACAGGACCACCATCGGGTCGATCGCCATTGCAACGAAAAGCAGGGCGAGGTAGGCCAGGGAATAGTGGAAGAGCGCGGCCGCCCTTGGCTGCGTAGTCGAGCGGAAGAGCTTCACGGCCAGGTGGAGGAACAAGCCGCCGAGAATCGCCGCGGACGCGAGATAGAGGGCTCCGAAGGTCCCCGTCAGAACAGGTACGAGCGTGAGCGCGACGAGAACGATCGTGTAGAGC
>JBKJWJ010000249.1:0-7865 GCA_046716905.1 Gaiellaceae bacterium | reverse complement strand
CGGAGAGCGAGTCGAAGTCGATCGCGACGTACGCCCCGGCGGTTCCGGCAAGCGCCTCCTCCACGGCGGCCGCGCCCAGGCCGATGCCTCGGGCGGCGATCAACTCGTCCTCCGGCGGGTCGAGGTTTCGGGCTCCGACCAGAGCGACGTCCTGGGGGTCCACCGCTCCCGAGTCGATGAGCATGCGGAGCGGAGTCGCCCACTCATTCCCCGAAGGGGAGCTCTCGATCGTGTTGAGGTCGCCGTGCGCGTCGAGCCAGATCACCGCGATTCGGTCGTGGCGCGCGGCCAACGTCTCGACGGCTCCGATGTGGGCGCAGCAGCACCCTCCGAGGACGAGCGCTCGTTCGGGAAGCTCGAGCGCGAGAGCGAGGCTCTGCTCCGCAAGCGAGGCCTCGGCCACGACGGCGGCCTCCGGATAGGGAAGCGGGAGATGCGCCGCCTCGGCCATCGCCTCACCGCCGGCGCCCCACGCACGCGGAACCCGCACGAGGCCCGCGGCGAACGTCCTTCCACACGCGTGACACTCGTACTCCGGCCCGAGTGCGACTGCCGTGTACGCCCGGCACTCGGGGCACTTGGCGCGTAGCCGCGACAAGGATCTAGACGCTACCTACGCGAGGGTCTTCTCGTAGATGTCCGAGCGCCGCTCGATCCGCATGCCGGCGTTCTCGTAGAGGCGGTTCGCGCCGGTGAGGCTCTCCGCGTCGACTCCGAGGCCGACGCCGTGGAAGTCGCGGCGCCGAAACTCGTTGAAGACGTGGAGCAGGAGCGCGCGGCCGAGCCCCTTGCGTCGCGCCTGCCTGCGGACGCCTAGCACCCCCACCCAGCCGACGCCCTGCTCCGTGTCGTGCGGTTTGCAGAGAGCGACGCCAACGTGGTCGCCGGCCTCCTCGGCGACGAACCAAAGAGAGAGGTCGAGGCCGTCTTCGACCATCCAGTGGCTCCACTCCTCGTACGGCTCGCGTGCGTGCTCCCAGGAGTCCTCGAAGGTCTCCATGTGCGTCTCGAACACGGCCTCGTGCTCCGTCTCCCGTGCGGATCTGACCGTGATCCCCGCGGGCCACTCAGGCGCCGGCGGATCGGCATCGAAATCGATCCGCATGCGGTAGGAGTGGCGGATCAGCTCGTAGCCGTGCCGCTCGAGGGCCTGCTTCTCGGGCTCGTCCTGCTCGTAGGCGAAAGCACGAATGAGCGCGGCGCCCCGCGTCCGTGCTCGGGCCTCGCCCCAGGCGATCAGCGCGTCACGAACCTCGGAGCCCGCCGACATCGGGATCCGGAGATCGAGCCAGAACTTCGGTTCCGGGTGCGGGGAGATGTCCGCGTAGCCCACGAGCGCGCCGTCGCTGACCGCCACTCGAATGTCGTGCTCGCGATCCAGCTCCGGAGCCGTCAGCCACAGGCCGACCGTCGTCTCGGTCTCATCGCGTTGACCAAAGAGCTCGCCGGACACGCGATTCGCGAGCTCGGAGATCTCCGCGAGCTCGTCGGTGCGGGGTGGGCGGAGCTCCACCGTCATGCCGGCACGAGCTCGTCGAGTGTGTCGGCAAGGCGGCGGAGGTCGGGGAGCTCACGATCCGGCTTCGCGGCACCACTCGCCCGATGCTCGGCAAGGCGATTGATCCATACGCTTCGCAACCCGAGCTCGTTCGTCGGAGCGATGTCGTGGAAGAGGCTGGCGGCGACATGGACGTGCCCGGCTCGATCCGCGCCCGTCCTTCGGAAGAACTCCTCCCAGTGCGCATGTCCAGGCTTGAAGGATCCGATCTCGGACGCGACGATCGTCTCGTCGATCGAAGCGCCCAGGCGTTCCTTGGACACCTCGATGAAATCGCGGTCGGTGTTCGAGAGGATCGCGAGCCGCCATCCGCGGCTGCGCGCCTCCTCCAGCGCCTCCTGCACGTCGCTGAACGCCTCCCAGCCCGGAAGCGACCGGGCGAGCGCATCGCGCTGCTCATCCGCCAACTCGACGTCCTCTTCCTCGGCAAGTCGTTCGAGGGCCTTCGCCAGCACCTCGCGGTACGTGAGCGTGCCGTTGCTCTGGAGCTCGGGCTCGATCCGGTGGTAGCGCTCGAGCAGCCATTCAGCCTCGTCCTCACCGAACACATCGACGAGCTCGCGGCGGATCCCGCCGTTCCAGTCGATCAGCGTTCCATAGCAGTCGAACGTCGCCCAGCGCTCCATTTCGTCTCCACCACTCGACACCGATCAGCTCGGCGTCCTCGAGTGGAGCAGGCAATGCCCGCTCCACGACGACCTAGTCCTCAAAGCGACGAATAACGATGCAGGCGTTGTGGCCGCCGAACCCGAACGAGTTCGAGACCGCCGTCCGGACTTCCGCCTCGCGGGGCTCGTTGGGTATGTAGTCGAGGTCGCACTCGGGGTCGGGCTCGTCGTAGTTGATCGTTGGCGGAAGGGTGTTCCGGCTCACGGCGAGCGTGCTGAAGATCGCCTCGACCGCTCCGGCGGCGCCGAGGCAGTGCCCGGTGGCGCCCTTCGTAGAAGAGACCGGTGTCTTGCGTGCGTTCTCCTCGCCGAGCGCCAGCTTGATCACTCTCGTCTCGCTGGCATCACCGAGCGGCGTCGAGGTTCCGTGGGCGTTGATGTAGTCGATCTCGTCCGTGTTGACGCCTGCGTCGGCAAGCGCCATGCGCATCGCGCGGGCGGGGTTGTCGCCCGTGGGGTCCGGCTCCGTGACGTGCCGTGCGTCCGATGAGAGCCCGTAGCCCAGCAGCTCGGCGTAGATCCGCGCACCGCGAGCCTGGGCGTGCTCGAGCTCCTCGAGGACGATGACACCGCCCGCTTCGCCCATGACGAATCCGTCCCGGCCCCCGTCGAAAGGCCGGCTCGCCTCCTCCGGCGCGTCATTCCGGCGCGAGAGGGCGCGCATTGCACTGAATCCGGCGATCCCGACCCTCGTGATGCCGGCCTCGGTCCCGCCGGCGAGCATCGTGTCGGCGCGGCCCAGGCGAATCGCGTCGGCCGCCTCTCCGATCGCCATGTTCGATGCCGCGCAGGCCGTGCACTGCGACGAGAGCGGCCCCCGGGTGCCCAGGTACATCGAGACCCAGCCGGCGCCCATGTTCGGGATGATCTGGGGGATCGAGAATGGGTTCACACGGTCGGGGCCGCGCGCGATCAGCGTGTCGTAGCAATCCTGAAACGCCTTCAGCCCACCGATCCCCGTTGCGATCGAGGCGCCGATCCGGTCCGCCTCAGGCCCGATCTCGAGACCCGCGTCATCGCGCGCCTGGAGCGCCGCCGCCACGACCATCTGCGCGAACCGGTCCATGCGCCGCGACTGCTTCTTCTCGATGTAGTCCGCCGGATCGAAGTCCTTCAGCTCACAGGCGAAGCGAACGGTGTACTCGCTCGCGTCGAATTGCTTGATTTCGGCGGCGCCCGACTTTCCCGCGAGTAGATTCTTCCACGTCGTCTCGACGTCGTTCCCGAGCGGGCTGACCATTCCCATGCCGGTGATGACCACTCGTCTGCGCCCGTTCATGCTCATCGGCTCGCTCATCACATGCCCAATCCGCCGTCGACGAGCAGCACTTCGCCGGTCACGAACGACGCCTCGTCGGAGCAGAGGAAGCGGACTGCGCCGGCGATGTCTTCGGGCTCGCCGAGTCGTCCAAGCGGCGTGTTCGCGAGCATTGCCGTCTGCAGCTCCGCGGGCAGCTCGGTCGTGAGCCGTGTCGTGACATAGCCCGGGGCGACCACGTTGGCCCGCACCCCACGGCTCCCGAGCTCCCGCGCGAGAGCCTTGGTGAACCCGATGATCCCGGCCTTGGAGGCCAATAGTTCGTCTGGCCCGGGTTGCCGTGGATTCCGACGATGCTCGAGATGTTGACGATGGAGCCACCTCTCCGCTTCATCATCCCGCGCGCCGCGGCGCGGCAGGTGTTGAAGGTTCCGCCGAGGTTCGTGTCGAGGACGACGTCCCAGTCCTCATCGGACATGCGCGCAAGGAGCCCGTCCCGTGTAACGCCCGCGTTGTTCACGAGGATGTCGATCTCTCCGGCCTCGTCCACGAGCCGGCGCGCGTCATCCGGCTTCGAGACGTCGGCCTGAACCGCGCGGCCCCCGATCTCGGACGCAACGGCTTCCGCCTCCTCCGCCCCCGATCGGTAGCCGAGCACCACGGAAGCGCCGGCGCCGGCGAGCTCGGCGGCGATTGCCTTGCCAATCCCGCGGGAGCCTCCTGTGACGAGCGCGGTCCGGTCTTCGAGGGAGCAGAAGCCAGGCACGACCTAGATCGACTCTTCGACCTTCTTCAGGCCGGCGAGGTTGTTGACGGAGACGGCCTTCACGGTCTGGTCGATTCGCTTCAGCAAGCCCGACAGGACATTCCCCGGGCCGACCTCGACGAAAATCCTCGCGCCGTCCTTGATCAGTCCTCGCGCGGCCTGGGTGAACTTCACGGGAGCCGTGATCTGCTCCACGAGCAAACCTGCCATCCGCTGCGCCGGTTCGATGTGCGCCGAGACGGTGGACATGAAAGGAGCAACGGGATCACGGAAGCGCACGCGCTCCACTGCCGGCCTCAGGATCTCCGCGGCCTTCGCGACGAGCGGGCTGTGGAAGGCGCCCGAGACCTTGAGTTTCACCGCCCGCCTCGCGCCGAGCTCATTTGCCTTGCCGATCAGCTCGTCGACCGCGTCCTCCTCGCCGGAGACGACGATCTGGCCGGGACAGTTGTAGTTCGCCGGCCACACGCCCTCGATCTGAGCGCAAAGCTCCTCCACGACAGCGTCGTCGAGCCCGAGGATTGCGGCCATCGCCCCGTCGGTCTCACGGGCGGCCTCTGCCATCGCGAGACCGCGCTCACGCACCAGGCCGATTGCCTCGCCGGTGTCGAGAGAGTTCGCGGCTGCAATCGCGGCGAACTCCCCGACGGAGTGGCCGACGACGTAGTCGGGCGCAAATCCACGAACCCGCAGGGCAGCAAGTACGGCGAGGCTGGTGGCGACGAGAGCAGGCTGCTGGACCTCGGTCTTGACGAGATCCTCGAGCGGCGCTTCGAAGCACAGCTGCTTCAGGTCGAGGCCGGAAGCCTCGCTCCCGACCCGGTAGACCTCCATCGCCTCGGGAACGGCCTCGGCGATCTCGCGGCCCATTCCCTGCTCGAGCGAACCCTGACCGGGGAAGCAGAACGCAATCTTGCTCATGCGGCTTCTCCGTTCGCCGTCCACTCCATCAGTGCGGAGCCCCAGGTCAGCCCGGCTCCCATTCCGGTCATGAGCACGAGTGAGCCGTCCTTCAGCCGCCCGTCGGTCTGGGCGTCGGCGAGCGCGAGCGGGATGGAGCCGGACGAGGTGTTCCCGTATTTGTCGACGTTCACGACGACGCGATCCTCCGCGATTCCGAGCTTCTTCGCGGCGTGCTCGATGATCCGCACGTTCGCCTGGTGCGGGACGTAGACGTCGATGTCGGCGATCCCGACCCCACAGCGATCCATCAGTTTCTCCGCCGACGACACGAGGACGCGAGTGGCGAACTTGAAGACCTCGGGCCCGTTCATCGTTGCGAAGTGGAGCTCCTGGGCGACCGTCTCGGCCGTCGCCGGCTGACGTGATCCGCCGGCCGGCATGTTGAGGTGGACCCCGCCCGCTCCGTCCGCTCCCAGCTCGAACCCGAGGAAGCCGCGGCCGCCGTTTCGGTCGAGGACGACGGCGCCGGCACCGTCTCCGAAGAGGACACACGTGCTGCGGTCGTTCCAGTTCACGATTTTGGACAGGACATCGCCACCGACGACGAGGGCGCGCTCGGAGAGGCCGGCGCTCATCATTCCGTAGGCCTGCGCGAGCGCGTACATGAAGCCCGTGCAGCCGGCTGACAGGTCGTACGCGGCCGCCTCTGTCGCGCCGAGCCTGTCGGCGACGAGGGCGCCGGTGGAGGGAAAGGCCATGTCCGCCGTGACGGTGGCGACGATGATCAGGTCGATCTGCGAGGCCTCGAGACCGGCCTGCTCGATCGCCTCCAGCGCCGCTGGGTAGGCGAGGTCTGACATCGCCTCCTCCGGGGCGGCGACGCGCCGCTCGCGGATTCCGGTGCGTTCGACGATCCATTCGTCGGAGGTATCGACCATCTTGGCGAGCTCGTCGTTGGACATCACGCGCTCGGGGACGTAGCACCCAAGCCCCGTGATCGTGATCGGGCTGCCGTTCGTCGTCCCGATCACTGCTCAACCGCGAACGTGAGGGTCCCGCGAGCGGCAAGCTCGCCGTCCACCGTGGCCGTTGCCTTGCCCCGCCCGATCGGGCCCCGGACGCGCTCGAGATCGCAGGTGAGCTCGAGCTCGTCACCCGGCTCGACGATCCGCTTGAATCGCACGGCGTCGATGCCCGCGAAGAGGGCGAGCTTCCCTCGATTCCGCTCCTCCGAAAGCACGGCGACGGCGCCCGCCTGCGCCATGGCCTCGACGATCAGCACGCCAGGCATGATCGGGCGGCCGGGAAAGTGACCCGACAGGTACCACTCGTCGGCCCGCACCCGCTTCCGGGCGACGACCCGCTCGCCCGGACGCAGGTCGATGACCTCGTCGAGGAGCAGAAAGGGGTCACGATGAGGCAGGATCGCCTCGATCTGTTCGCGCGTCAGGGAGGGCACGTGCGGGATGAGTCTAGTGGTGGAGGGGCGGCTCGCGATTCGCTGAGTCCCGAGCGCGTGGAGGCACTCCTGGAGGGCCGTTTCGGGCGTCCGTACACGTTTCTGGAGCAGGTCGAGTCCACGCAGCGGGAGCTCTCCGCCGATGCCCCCGAGGGTGCGGTCGTCGCGGCAGACGAGCAGACAGCGGGGCGGGGTCGCCTTGGCCGGCCCTGGTTAGCCGAGCCGGGGACAAGCCTGCTCTTCTCCCTGAACCTCCGGCCCTCCGTGGAGACGAAACGCCTACCCGAGCTCTCGATTCTCGCCGGCGGCGCGACCGCGGAGGGGATCCGACGGGTCACCGGTCTCCTCCCGGAGATCAAGCTTCCGAACGACCTGCTGATCCGCGGTCGCAAGCTCGCGGGGATCCTGGCCGAGGCTCGGGACGGCCGGGTAGTCCTCGGAGTCGGTGTGAACGTCAACGTAGCCCCGGATGCCCTCCCGAGGGGAGTCGATCGTGAGCCGACATCGCTCCTGGCCGAGCTCGGCGCGCCTGTCGGCCGGGCAACGCTGCTCGCGGCGATCCTGCTGGAGCTGGAGCGGAGGTACGACCCCTGGGCAGAGGGCGCCGGCGCCTGATCAGCGAAGGCGCGTCCGAGGCCCGACGTTCGCCGCCGCGTCCTCGGCGAAGGCTTCCAGCCGTGCGAACGGACGGTCGAGGATCACCGTGAAGATGCCTGCCCGAGGCCGCGAGATCGTCGTCGCGGAGCCGTCGGCGATGAACGTCACCCGTCCGGGCTCGGACAGCGAGACGCGCAGAGGCCGCTTGTTCACGATCTTCAACGTCGGGGCGACCCGGTCGACGCGGATGGGAAGCAGTTGCGTGACCGGCCCGGTCGAATCGGTAACCGTCAAAGCTAGGGAGTAGATCCCGTCCCGAACGCCGCCCGGCCAGCTAATGGCCTGGGGCCCCGCCGGGATCAGGGCGTCGACGACGGAAACGACATCGGTTGTCCCCCGACGGACGACGAGCTTCGCGAGCGCCGGCACGGAGAGGTTGAACGAGGCCGTCAGCGAATCCGAGCGGCCGTCGCCGTTCGGCGAGATTGCCGCTGGGACGACGCCAAAACTCGACAGCGTCCGGCTGAGGACGACCTGGGTCGTCGCCGTCACCTCTTTCCCGCGGGCGCCGCGCGCCAGTACCGCGATCCGGTATCGGCCGTCCGGGAATCCGGCTCCGTTCCAGCTGAACGTGTTCCGGCCGGCCTGCTTCGATC
>JBKJWJ010000248.1:0-2559 GCA_046716905.1 Gaiellaceae bacterium | reverse complement strand
ATCGACCGGCGCTACGCGCGCGTTCGGGAGGCGCTGGCGCGCGACGGGCTCGAAGCAGCCCTGGTCTGCGGCACGGAGTACTCCGGCTTCGAGGGGCAGGTGACCTATCTCTCCGGCTTCCAGATCGTCCACCGCTACGCCTACGTCGTTCTCCCGCTCGAGGGCGACCCGACGATCGTCTTCCCGACCGAGGCGCGGTACGTCGGCGAGCACGGGACGAGCTGGATCGAGGACCAGGTCTTCGCCGACCTCCCCGGCTCCTGGCTGGCCGACCGGCTGCGCGGGAAGAAGGTCGGCGTCTACGGGCTCGACTACGCAATGACCGTGCGGGACTTCGCCGCGATCGGCGATTCGGTCGAGCTCGTCCCGTGGGAGCTCGGGTTCGACCACGCCCGCGCCGTCAAGAGCGACGAGGAGCTCGAGTCGGTGCGCGACAGCGTCCGCATCAACACCGCTGGGTTCCACGCGTTTCGCGAGGCCTATGAGCCCGGGCGGTCGGCGGCCGAGGTGCTCGCGCCGGCGGAGCGGCTGTTCGTCGAGGAGGGCTGCGGCCGGCTGACGATGAACATGGTGCTCGTCGGCCCCGAGTTCGCGATCGCCCGCGACGACATCGTCCTCGGCGAGTTCTGCATCCCCTCCCTCGAGGTAGCGGGACCGGGAGGTCACTGGGTGGAGGTGTCGCGCGCACTCGGCACGCCGAGCGGGGAGGTCGGGCGGATGTACGAGGCCTACCAGGAGTACTTCGAGGCCGCGAAGGGCGCGCTCCGTCCAGGTGCGACGGCCCACGACGTCCACCGTGCGGTCTCCAAGGGCTTCCACGATCGCGGCTACCACCTCGGTCATGTGACCGGCCACTCGATCGGGATGACGATGATCGAGTTCCCCAAGATCGGCGAGGGAGTCGAGACCGAACTCGAGGCGAACATGGTCTTCTCGATGCACCCGCACGTCATCTCCGAAGACGGGCGCGAGTGCCTCTACATGCAGGACACGTGGCTCGTAACCGAGGACGGCGGCGAAGCGCTCGCCGGCCTCGAGATGCGGATCTTCTAGACCTCCACGTGGATGCGGCCCTTGGCTGTTTTCAGCCGGCCTCCGTCGCGGGCCGCGCGCACCGCAAGGATCTCGGCGAGTATCGACAGGGCCGTCTCGGCCGGGGTGGATGCGCCGATGTCGAGGCCCGACGGGCCCGAGATCCGGTCGATCGCCTCCTCGTCGAGGCCCTCCGCCAGCAGCCGCTCGCGGCGCCGCTCCTGGTTTTTCCTCGAGCCGAGCGCTCCGACGTAGAAGGCATCGCTCTGGAGCGCCGACTCGAGCGCCGGAATGTCGAACCGGTCCTCGTGCGTCAGGACGACGATCGAGGTCGCATGGTCGGGCTGGATCTGCTCGAGTGCCTCCTTGGGCCAGGCGACCATCCGCTCGTCCGCGCTCGGGATCCTCTCGGCCGTCGCGAGCGCGGCGCGAGCATCCACGACGATCGTGCGCCAGCCAAGCGCGTTCGCGGAGCGGCAGAGGTGCTCCGCCGTGTCCACTGCGCCGAAGACCACGAGGCGAGGACGCCGCCCGAACACGTCACAGAAGACCGTGCGCCCGTCCTCCTCGATGAGGACGCTGCGACCACGGCGAAGCAACTCGTCGACGGAGGCGGGCGGCTCTCCGAAGCCGTTGCCCATGACTTCGCCGTCCTCGAAGACCAGGAGCTTCGCGCCAAGCTGCTCTCCGGCCACGACCTCGTACAGGACTGCCGGCTCTTCCCGTTCCGAAGCCTCGAGCAGGCGCTCCAGCAGCTGCGGCTCGTACTCGTCGACGAAAACGTCAATCTCGCCGCCGCACGGAAGTCCGACCGTGAGCCCGAGCTCGTCCGAGATCCCGTAGTTGGCGAGCACCGGCCGGCCTCCGCCTAGCCGCTCCTGCGCCAGGCCGAAGACTTCGTTCTCGACGCAGCCGCCCGACACCGAGCCCGCGAGCTCACCACCCTCGGACACGCCCAACTTGGCTCCGATCGGGCGTGGAGCGGAGCGTCTCGTGGCGACGACGGTGGCGAGGGCGACCTTCTCGCCGCGTGAGAGCCAGCGGCGGAGGTCGGATGCGATCTCGAGCATGCCTCGATCGTAGCCCCGGCTACACGCGTCAGCACCGTCGTCTCTTCTGCGACTGTCAGGCCTGACACGAGCTCGAGGAGGTTCCATGAAGGAGTACGACCTGATCGTGATCGGCGCCGGATCGGCGGCGCGCGAGGCTGCGAAGAAGGCGACGACGGAGTACGACGCGCGGGTCGCAATGATCGAGCGCGAGCGCTGGGGCGGCAGCTGTCCCAACGTTGCCTGCACGCCGACGAAGGCGTACCTCGTCGCTGCGGACCTCACGCACCAGATCAACACCCTCGCTGCGAAGATCGGCGTCGAGGTGGGGCCTGCGAAGGCGAACCTCGCGAAGGTCAAGGCCCGGAAGAACGCACTGCGGAAGCCTCAGCCGAAGTGGGTCGAGGAGCTGGAGGCCGCCGGGTACGACACCTACGAGGGAACGGCCGCCTTCGTCGATCCACAGACCATTCGAGTC
>JBKJWJ010000247.1:0-2598 GCA_046716905.1 Gaiellaceae bacterium | reverse complement strand
GCCTGCGAAGGAACGCGCGGCGCGTGCTGCGGCCATGCGGGCTCACATCCGCGAGCACGACCTCGCCGAATGGGTCGAGGGGCAACTCGCCGACCTCGACGCCGTCACGGCTCCCACCCGCGCGGGCTCGTGACGGACTTTTCGCACATCGACGAGACCGGCGGAGTCCAGATGGTGGATGTCGGCGGGAAGCCGCACTCACGGAGGCGGGCGAGGGCCCGCGCTCGAATCGAGATGAAGCCCGAGACGGCCGAGCGACTCGCCCGGCTTCCCAAGGGCGACGCACTCACGACTGCCCAGCTCGCCGGGGTCATGGCAGCCAAGCGCACAAGCGATCTCATACCGCTGTGTCATCCGCTTCCCCTTTCCAGCATCGACGTCACTGTTGCCATCGTAGAGAACGGGGCGGACGTCACGTCTACTGTTGAGACAACAGCGCAGACCGGGGTCGAGATGGAGGCGCTCGTGGCCGCCGGCGTCGCCGCGCTCACCATCTACGACATGGCGAAGGCAGTGGACGACTCGATGGTGGTCAGCGAGATCCGCCTGCTGGAGAAGACGAAGGAGGAGGTCTGAAAGCTGCCGTCCTCACGATCTCCGACGGGGTCGCGAGCGGCGAACGGGTCGACGAGAGCGGTGCGATTTTGGAGGAGCTTCTCTCCGGCGAGGGGTACGAGGTGTCTCGTCGGGTCGTACCGGACGAGCGGCGCGAGATCGCCGAGGCGATCGAGGAGCTGAGCGATGAGGCGAGCGTCGTCCTGACGACGGGTGGGACGGGGGTCGCGCCGCGCGACGTCACGCCCGAGGCGACGGCTTCCGTCTTGGAGCGCCAGATCCCGGGAATCGCAGAGGCGATCAGGGCCGACGCCGTCAGCCGCACCCCGCACGGCCTGCTGGCGCGTGGAGTCGCGGGCACGCGCGGAGCGTCGCTCGTGATCAATCTCCCCGGTTCGCCGGGAGGATGTCGCGACGGCTTTGCGGTCGTTCGGGAGGCGCTTTCGCACGCCGTCCGGCTCGTCGCAGGCAAGCAGGGCGGGCACCGGCAGACATGAGCTCTGGGGAAAGCCTGACGCACTTTCGGCACGCTCGCGTGTCCCATGCGTGCGCCGCACGGCGATACGATTGGCTCGGGGAGGAGGTTGGGAATTCCTGAGTTCGAGCACCTCGGCGTGGGTCGCCCGATCGTTCGCGCCGAGGGGCTCGGGCGCCGATTTGGTGGCCGACCCGTCCTCTCCGGAATCGACCTCGAAGTCGCCGCTGGTGACTTCTTCGTCCTCACGGGCCCGAATGGCTCCGGGAAGACGACGCTCCTTCGGCTGCTCGTAGGGCTCCTGGCACCGACCGCGGGAACGCTCGAGATCCGCACGGAGCGCCGCAGCATCGGGTTCCTCGGGCACGAGCCGCTCGTCTACCGCGAGCTGACCGCGGTGGAGAACCTCGACCTCTACGGGCGCCTCTACCGGATCCCTGAGCGACGGGAGCGCATCGGGATGCTCCTCGAGCGCTTCGGCCTCTGGGACGCCCGCGCCGAAGTGACCGCGACCTTCTCGCGAGGGATGCTCCAGCGCCTCGCCCTGTGCCGCGCGCTCCTCCACGATCCCGAGCTGCTGCTGCTCGACGAGCCCTTCAGCGCCCTGGACGCCGAAGGCGCCGAGCTCCTGGACGCAGAGCTCGCCGACCACGGAGCGCGGACGATCGTCGTCGCCAGCCACCAGCCCGAGCGCGTCGCGGCCCTCGCGACCGGCCGCCTGGCGCTCACATGAGCGGCTACTTCGCCGACGTGGCTGCGCTCGCGCGCAAGGATCTCCTCGTCGAGCTCAGGACGCGCGACACGGTGCCCGCAATGCTGCTCTTCGTCGTGTCGGCGCTCGTCGTCTTCCACTTCGCGCTGCCCGAGGAGAGCTCGCGGCTCGCAGCGAGCGGAATGCTCTGGATCGCCCTCCTCTTCACCGCGCTCCTCGCGCTGAGCCGCGCGTTCGTCGGCGAGCGGGATCAGGGCACGATCGACGGCCTGATTCTCGCCCCTTGCGACCGCAGCGCGATCTGGCTCGGGAAGACGCTCAGCGTTCTCGCCTTCCTGCTCTTCGCCGAGGCCGTCGCGCTCCCGGCCTTCGCGCTCTTCTACGAATCCGTCACCTGGGAGCTCGTCGCCGGCCTCGCCCTCGCAAACATCGGAATTGCAGCGGTCGGCACGCTCTTCGGCGCGATGGCCGCCGCTGCGAGGGCTCGGGAGCTCTTGCTGCCACTGCTCTTCCTACCGGTGGCGATTCCCCTCATCGTCGGCGGTCTCGGGGCCACGGTTTCCGACGATCCCGGCCGCTACCTCGCCTTCCTCGGCCTGTACGACCTGATCTTTGCGATCCTGTCGTGGGCAAGCTTTGAGTACGTCGTTACGGAATAACGGCGCCGCCCTTCTCTCGCTGACAGCGGCGGCGCTCCTGGTCGCGGGTCTCGGCCTCGCGCTCTTCTGGGCGCCCGAAGACGCCGACCAGGGGATCAGCCAGAAGATCTTCTACGTCCACGTACCCGTCGCACTCACCGCGTACGCGGCATTTTTCTGGGCTGCGTGGAAGGCGCTACGCCTCCTGTGGAAAGGCG
>JBKJWJ010000246.1:0-8846 GCA_046716905.1 Gaiellaceae bacterium | reverse complement strand
AGGCCGATCGCCGACTCGCGGTAGCTCGGGAAGATCCAGTCGTCGCGCTCCAGCGCGTAGACCGATCCGGCCTGCATCGCCTCGTGGTTCCAGAAGATCGCGTAGGTGCCGATCCGCCCCTGGCTGTGGTAGACGACGGAGCGCTCGTCGTAGGTGCGCAGGCGGACCATGGAGCGATAGAGCTCGATCAGGTCGTTCTCGTCGAGCCCCTCGACCTCGCCGTCAGGGATGCTCTCCCCGTCACCGATGACGCGGCGAAGCTCTCGCTCGTCGGGCAAGACTTGCGCCATGGCTGGGGCGAATCTACCCGAGACGACGCACTCCGACGCTCACGCAGGGCGCCGGCTGAGCGCAAGGACGGCGCCTGCGAGCGCCACGGCCGCGGCGACTCCGGCCGCCTCGAGCAGCAGCCCCTCGCCCGGGTCGATGCGCGCCACGGAGACGAGCACGGCCCCCACGGCGATCGATCCCGCAACCAGCCCCGAGACGAGGGCGATCCGGCGGGCGGCGATGCCGGAAGAGGCCGGGCGGCTGCCGCGCGCCTCGAACGACCAGTAGGCGAGCTCACCGATCGCGATGAGGGCGGCCGCGTAGAGCGGCGAGCGAGCCGGGTCGCCCTCCTGTGCGAACGACACCGCTGCCGCGGCGCCGAGCCCGAGCAGCGTCCACGGGACGACGAACGGGCGGTTGCGCCAGAGCCCGGCGGCGAGGATCGCCGTCGCCACGCCTGCGAGAGCCGCCACGAGCAGGACGACCTCGCCGGCATTCGCGGCTGCGAACGCGCCAAAGACGGCCGCAAACGCGACCGAAGCGACCGCGGCCCCTAGCGGCGTGCGAGATGCGCGGCCCGTCGAAATGCGGCCACCTCCTCGATTGCGGACTGCAGGGCGTCGCCCTCGCGCCACTCGACGACCGGGACACCAAGCGTGTGGAACGCCGTTCGCCGCGCATCGCGTCGGAGCAACCAGAGCCGCTCGACCAAGGGATCCACATCGTCGTCCGAGCGCGGCGCAAATGGCACCGGAGAGATCTCGATCACAGCCACGTCGAATCCGCGGCGCCGGAGATCGGCGAGCGCAGCAAGCGCACGGTCGTCCAGCAACGGGGAGAGCGCCACGACGAGCGCCTGCGGTGGAAGGGTTCGCCGCGGGACGACGTCGATGTCCTTCCAGGCGTAGCTGAGCATGATCTCGGCGTCGAGCAGCGCGTCGACGATGCGGTAGCGCTGCACGATCCCGGTCGCCGGTGTCAGCCAGTTGAGGATCCCGCCGAAGACGACGAGGCCGACGCGGTCACGGTGGGCGAGGTAGCGCTCAGCGAGCGTGGCGGCCGCCCGGACCGCGAGATCGAGCGTCCCTGCGTCCTTCCGGCGAGCCTCGACGAAGGTGTCGAGGAAGATGACGACGTCCGTGTTTCGCTCCGGGTGGAGCTCGTTGACCCAGAGCTCGCCAGACCGGGCCGTCGCGCGCCAGTTGATCCGCCGCAAGCGGTCGCCGTGGACGAACGGGCGAAGGTCGGCGAACTCGATTCCGTCGCCGCGCTCGCGGGCGACCTGGTTCCCCGCCGTCGGTTGCGTGGCGATCGGCCGGAGAACGGATCGAAGACGCTCGGCCGACGGGTAGACCTTGAGCGGCGTCGGCCGGCCGATCCTCTGCTCGTAGACGAACAGCCCGAGCGGATCCCGTGTCCGCAAGGCGACCTCCCCGAGTGACCACGCGCCCCAGCGCGCACAGCGAATCCTCCACGCAAGCTCGACGCTCTGCCCTGCTCCCAGCCGGATCAGGGCCGGGTTCGGGCCGTCGACGATCTCGCCGCCCGCAGGAAGGACAACCGCGATCTCGGCGTTGGGGATCCCGGCTTCCGAACGCAGCTCGACCTCGAGGTCGAGCGTCTCGCCCTCGACCGTCCGCTCGGAGCCGAGGGTCGAGAGGATGCGGACTGACGGAGGGCGCGCGAGTGGCAGGCCAAGCGCCGGCACGAGTGCGAAGGGCGCTGCGAGGACGGCGAGCTCGGGCCGGCCGAGGGCGACGGCTGCCAGAAGGCCGAAGGCGGCGAGCCCCGCATAGGCGGTCAGCCGCGGAGCCGTCGTCCGCGTCATCGAGCACGCGGTGCCAGGATGAACCCTGGCACCGCCTTCACGACGTAGCCGGCTGAACGTCCTGGGCGGCCGGCGTCGGGACCTCCTCCAGGATGTCCCGGACGACCTGCTCGGCCGGAATCCGCTGCACCCAGAGCTCGGGCCGGAGCGTCATGCGGTGCGCGAGGGCCGGAACCGCGACGGCCTTCACGTCGTCGGGTGTGACGAAGTCGCGTCCGTCCAGGAGCGCGCGGCCCCGGGCGAGCTTGAGGATCGCCAGCGTGCCGCGCGGGCTCGCGCCGACCTCGACAGCCGCGGCGCGACGGGTCGCCGAGACGACGTCCACGATGTAGTAGCCGATCGATTCGGCGATGTGGACTCCCTCCAGGGCGCCCTGGAGCTCGAGGAGCTCCTCCCGGCCGACGATCGGGCCGAGGATGACCTCATCCGTTTCCCGCTCGATCCGCCGCGCGACGATGTTCCACTCCTCGTCCCGGTCCGGGTAGCCGACACCGATCCGGAGCAGGAAGCGGTCGAGCTGCGCCTCGGGCAGCGGGTACGTCCCCTCGTACTCGATCGGGTTCTGCGTCGCGAGGACGAGGAACGGGCGGTCGAGCGGACGCGTGACGCCCTCGCTCGTCACCTGCCGCTCCTGCATCGCCTCGAGCAGGGCAGCTTGCGTCTTCGGTGGGGCGCGGTTGATCTCGTCGGCGAGGAGGAGGTTGGTGAAGATCGGTCCGGGGCGGAAGTCGAACTCGCCCGCGCGCTGGTCGAAGATCGACGCGCCGGTCACGTCGGACGGCATCAGGTCTGGAGTGAACTGGATCCGCGCGAACCCCATGCTCGTGACCTGGGCGAAGGAGCGCGCGATCAGCGTCTTGGCGAGGCCCGGATAGTCCTCGATCAGGACATGGCCGTCGGCGAGGAGCCCGAGCAGCACGAGCTCGAGCGCGTCACGCTTCCCGATCACCGCGCGCTCGACCTCGTTGAGGATCAGGTCGCAGCGCTCGCCGAACTCGTCGGATCGCATCAGCGAATTCTCTCAAGCGCACCCACGAGCCGGTCGAGCTCAGCGGTCCCGAGGCCGGGCGCGTTGCGGTTTCTCGGCTCCGGCCGGTCCGGTCTCAAGAGCTCCCACGCCTCGTCGCCGAGCAACTCGCGGGCCCGCTGCTCGTCCTTCATGGCCACTCCGCGGGCCGCTAGGCGGTTGCGAGCGATCTCGACGAGCGTCGGCCGGAGACGGAAGTGGAGGTCGAAGGCGGTCTGACTCCCTAGCTGGACCTCGCGCGAAAGCTTGTCGCGCTCGGCGACCCGGACTGCGAGCGTGGAGCCCGGCTTCAGCGCCTCCTCGAACTCGGAGCGTTCGCCGGGAGCGCGGGTCCGGCGCGTGAGGCCGACGAGCCTGATCACCGCGATGCCGCCGAGCGCGAGCACATAGGCATCCAGCAGGAGATCCCGCCGGTCCGGGGCCGCCACGAGGGCGATCACGAGCACGAGGGTCGCGAGCAGGCCGAAACCGAGGATGGGGAGCAGGCGGCGCTTCATATGGCGATGAGCACCCTCAGGTCTTCCCGGACTGCGCCCACCGCTTCGATCGCATCCTCCTTCATAGCCGCGTCGATCGAGTGCTCGCTGAATTTCGCACGCTCGAACAGCCGAGTCAGCCGGCGCGCTGCCGACCCGCCCCCGGTGAGCTCCGTGAGCACGCGGGCGAGGTATTCGAGCGGAGCCTCCCAGGGACGGCGGGGCAGCCCGTAGGCGCCCAGCGAGCCCTCCATGCGCGCGTATGCGGCGATCACGGCCCGCCGCGGATCGGGTTCTCGCCGCAAATCCTCCAGGGTGTCGTCGAGCATCTGCTCGAGAACCTTGCGGGCCTCGAGCTCCGGGAGCGAGCGGCCTCGCGGACGGACGATCACAGCGGCAAGGATCGCGAAACCGATCAACGCCGCGCCGAAGACGAGGCCGACCACCAGCCAGTCGATCGAGGCCGGGTCCAGGGTCGGCACGCGGCCCTTCCCGTCCGGCGTCGTTGGCGCGGTGGCAGCACCGCCCCGCGGGCCGGTCCCCGTCCTGCTGCCGGGAAAGAGACCCCCAGACCGGCGGAAGAGCGCGAAGGCAGCAAGGACGAGGCAGAAGAAGACGACGCCGGCGAGCACGTTCCCGTGCCAGTGGCGGGGCTTCGGCTCGCCGCCCGTCAGGGTCAGCCCTCCGAGGATCGGCGAGGCGACGAGCACCGCCGCGACCCAGACTCCGCCGAGGACGAACAGCAGCGTCGCGAAGGGATCGGCGAGATCGCGGTCGCCTCCACCTGTGGTTGGCCCTCCTCCGGCCGCAGCAAGCGAGACGACTGCGAGCAGCATCAAAGCCGCGAGCACGGCTCCTGCGGCGCGGAGAGGGTCGAGGCCCGGGTCCTTGGGGGGCGCGGTCACCTGGGGAGTTAGACGCTCAAACGAGGACGTTTGCCGCTGCACGCTCGACCGAGAAGCTCGCGACGTCGACGTCGCCGAGGTCCTCACCGTCGACCTGGAGCGGAAGCGGCCGGTCGGCGTGCAGCTCGATCGCATCGAGGTCGTGGAGGTAGAGGACGCCCCGTGCCTTCGGACTGCGACCGGTGAGAGCCGCGGCCGCCAGGCCCGGGATAGCGAGCGGGCGGAGGGCGCGTGGAGCCACGAGGTCCAGCCCGCCCTCCCACCGCGCTTCGGGGGCGATCCGGACCGGGAACCGCCCGAAGTACGTGTAGGGATCGCCGTTTCCGACGAGTGCGAACGCCGCGCGCCCGTGGCCCTCTACCTCGACCTCGTCTTCGAGACGGCCGCGATTCTCGGCCAGGATGCGGCCGGCGCTGGTCAGGAACGCCCAATCGGGGGCTCGCCGCCCGTCGTCGCGGCCGCGCTCGTCGACTCGGCGGACGATCTCGGCCGGAAATCCCAGAGCGGCGGCGAACGCGAACCGGCGGCCGTTCACACGGCCGAGCGAGATCGTCCGCGTCCGCCGACCGCGCAAGGCCTCCGCGACTCGCCGAGCAGCCGCCTCGGGCTGTGACGGCAGGCCCAGAGCGCGCGGGAGCACGCTGGAGCCGCCGCCCGGTACGAACCCGATCGGAACCCCTGCCGGCAACCCGTTCAGCGCCTCGTTGAAGGCCCCGTCGCCGCCGAAGACGACGACCGCGCCGACGTCCGCCGCCTGCACCAGCTCGACGGCGTGGCCCCGGCGCTCGGTCGTCACCACCTCGACATCGGAGCCGAGAGCGGCTGCGACGCGCTCCGCGCGCGCGTCCGAAACCGCGCTCGCCTGCGGATTGACGACGAGGAGGACGGCCGGCACACGTGGACGATGCCACGGAGAACGGGAGAGGGCCGGCAATGCCGGCCCTCTCCCTTGCTACCTAGCTGAGCCTGGGCTCAGTCGTCGTCGTCATCGTCGTCATCGCCGCCGCCGCCACCGCCGCCGCTAACTGCGCCGCCGCTGCTCCCTGAATTCGAAGAGAACACCTGCAGCTCGGTCGCACGGACGAACTTCGTCGCCGCGGACCCGAAGGTCGGACAGTCGGTGTTGTTCAGCGGGTCAGCGTCCTGCTCACCCAGGAAGTTCGGGCCGCCGGTGCACTGGCTCGTCATGACGACGAACCGCACGTGGGTGGCCTTCGTGTCCGGAATGTCGAACGTCCGCAGGATGAGATGCGGCGAGACGGGCCGCGGCGAGTTCGCCGGGAAGGCGTCCGCCGGGCTCGTGTACCGCTTCGAATAGCCCGCGTCGGTTGCGCAGTCCGAACCTCGTGTCGCATCGCAGGTCCAGAGCTCGAACTGACGGACGGCCGTGAACCGGTTCTGGCCGTTCCTCAGCATCGCGCTGACGTTGACGTACCTGACGTTGATTGCCTGAGTTCCACCGAGATCGACGGTGACCTTCTGGCCGGCCACGGTCAGCGAGCCGGACGTGTTGCCGTTCGCCGTCCACTGCGTGTTCTCGGTGTCGTCGATCAGGTTCGCCGGAGTCGCGCCGCCGTCACCCGTGGCGGTTGCGCCCGAAGCGGCTGACGCGAAGTTCTGCGCGAGCCGGAACGTGACCGTCTCGCTCTTGCCGGAGCGGAACGTCGCCCGGTAGCGAGTGAGCCCGTAGCCCGGTGCCTGCACCAGGATCTCGTACGTGTCCGGTGCGAACTTCGCGACCTCGTCGAGATTGGCGCCCGTCGTCGCGGGATCCGTGTCCGCGATCGGCGAGACGCGAGCCTCGTAGTGGCCGACGAAGATCCGGGCGTTG
Source organism: Gaiellaceae bacterium (assembly GCA_046716905.1). GTDB lineage: Bacteria > Actinomycetota > Thermoleophilia > Gaiellales > Gaiellaceae > JACDAN01. The sequence continues at coordinate 2,509 of JBKJWJ010000246.1, read as the reverse complement.
GTGATCGGAGCGCCGTTCAGCGTCCGGGCCCGGAACGTCACCGTCGCCGGTGCCGTGCCGACCGGCTCGAAGTCCGGCGTCGGATTGTTGTCGGGCTCGTTGCCCGCTGCGTCAGCGAGACCGGAGCTGTTCGTGGTCACAGCGTTCACGCCCATACCGCCGCGTGCGTAGCCGAGCCACATCTCCTTCTGGTTGGCACCGCCGAAGCGCATCAGGTCCGCCGCCAGGGCCGCGTCGCGGGCCTGGAGCATCGATGCGTCCGGGGGCATCAGCATCATCGCGTCGAAGCCGAGCTGGATCCAGCGCCGGTTGCCCGGGCAGGCGTATGCGGGAAGCTCACCGTTCGCACACGCGTACTGGAGGTCCTTGTCGTCGTACGGGAACCCAGCGTCGTACTTCTCCGCGAGCAGCTTGCGGATCCGGAAGTTCGTCTTGCTCCAAATCTCACCGTTGGCGTGAACCTGCTGCCCCGACACCGCCGTCGGGCCCGTGACGTCGTAGCCCATGTCGCTGAAGTTCAACGCGTTGATGTTGAGCTGCTTGCTCGGCTCGGGGACGCCGCCGTAGGTCGGGAGATCCAATGCGAAATTCCGGATCCCACGCTTCTTGTTCCCCGTGTCGTACGTCCCGGCCGCCGCGGGGCTCTCGTCGGACGTAGGAACGAAGCCGTTCCCGAACTGATACTCGACGCCGAACATGTCGCCGTGGGACTCGCCCATGGCACCGGTGTGATGACCGACACGGTTCGAGCCCTTGCCGATCATCCGGTTCTCGATCATGTGGCCGTACTCGTGGCCGATGACGCCCATGTCGTAGTCACCGTCGACGCACGGGGCGTAGAACGAGCCCGCGAGCGGCTGCCAGAAGTACATGTTCGTGATCGAGGCGATCCCGTCCGGCAGCGTGATCATGTTCGCGTTGTCACGCGTGCGCGTCAGGGCTCCGGCCTGCACGTTGCCGACGATCGGATCGTTCTCCTGCCGTCGCTCGCTGAGACCGAAGTTGTAGTCCTGGGCGTTGAAGTTCCGCTCGGTGAACCCGAGGTAGTACGACCAGTCGTGCATCCGGTTGTGGGCGACGAACAGGTTGACCGTTGCGGCGGAGTCGTCCCAGGTGGCGCCGGGCGCCCCAGGGGTCGGCTCGCACTGACGGTTGTTCCAGTCGTTCGTCCACGGATAGGAGTAGTCGCGTGTCGCGCTCACCGGCATGTGCTGCGGCGGGCTCGGCAAGAACGGATTCGTCCACGACGTCGCCGACTTCGCATTGTTTCCGCGAGTGGTCAGCGTGGGTGAGTTCAGCTTGTGATCGTGATCCCACGGGCCGCGTGCCCCGAGGGGGAAGCCGCCCATGAGGCGGTCACAGCCAGGAGCTGCATACCAGCACCACGTCTCGCGGGTGTCGGTATCCGGATGGTTCCATGGGTAGCCGTCCACGGTGTGGAGCGGCGGGTTCGCCGGGAAGACCTTCCACCGGGCGAGGTACGGGGACGGAGCCGGCGACGCGTCGCCGGTCAGCGTGCCGCTATACGTCCGCGGCTCCGCGAACGGGGTGTTCGCCGAGTCATCGAAGTCGCAGACCTTGATCACGTAGTCGCCCGCGGGCACGCCGCCGGCCGGCTCGTAGTGGAACGACTCCGGTGAGTTCAGCGTGTCCGCATGAACGAGCAGGACGCCGTCCTTGTAGAGCTCCAGCACGATGTCGTTGAGCGGGTTCGTCGCTGCGACGTTGCCGTCGAGGGCGCGGTTTCCTGCGCCGATCGCGAACGGGCCGTGCGTGTTGCACGCAGCCTCGACCGCGGGCATCTCGCCGCTGTAGGTGTAGGCCTCGGCAGCCATCAGCTTCGGCTGCTTGGCCTGGAGGTTCTGCACGAGGTTGGCTCGCGACAGCACCACACCGGTGCGGGCGTCGACGATCATCTTGAAGCCGAAAGCCTCCCTGGCCTTCAGCACGATCGCCTCGTACGCGGGCGCAACGCCGTTGCGAACCGTCGGGAACGCGACGGCCCGCACGTTCTGCAGGTCGCCGAGACCGCCGACCGAGAGGTGCGTCCAGCCGCGCGACGTCTTCCTCTTGAGCACGTTCGCCACGGTGAAGCGGGTGACTCCGACCGAGTTCGCGGCACGGAGCCACGCCTGGACGCCGGAGAGCTTGACCGAGCCCGCCAACGCGCTGTCGCGCGTCAGGGACGACGAGACGAAGCCGACCTTCCAGCCGCGCCTGGCAGTGCCAGTGACACCGACGGTGATGAGACCGCCGTCGGCCGCTTCGAGGTTGCCGAAGACCTGCCGGAAGTTGACGGCGTAGCCGTTGCTCCCGGTAAGCCTGTTTGCGCTCTCGAGCTTGAGCCCGGCGAGCGACTGCAATCCGAACAGCACCCTGTGCCGCGCGATGTACCACCTGGCCGCGTCAGGCGCGGTTTTGCCGCGGATGCCGCGGGCCAGGAACTTGCCGTGCCGCGTCAACGTGGCCGGCGTTCCGAACTGACTCCAGGTCACGCTCGCCTTCAACC
>JBKJWJ010000245.1:0-3012 GCA_046716905.1 Gaiellaceae bacterium | reverse complement strand
CAGCCTCAACCTCAACTTGAACAGGACGGTAGCAAGGAGTTGGCGACATTACAAGCCGATTGCAAATGTCCTGGTCCACCCGGACCGTTGCGGTGGACCCGGCGCGACCGGTCCCTGAATCAGTTGCCGGCGCGGCGGAGCCGCTCGAGCCGCTCCCGCGTCTCTTCGTCGATCCGGTCGCCGAGGCGGCTTGGCCGCCCTTCGCTGTGCTCCACGGAGCCGAGCGTCGAGGCGAACTCGCGGGAGCTGATCTTGGCCACCTCCTGGCCGGAGGTGCCGCGAACAGCCACGTCGGAGGACACGAGGCAGACACGTTCACTGTGCCGGTGCTCGGCAGCGAGCCGCTCCAGCATCGAGTCGGCGTTTTTCGCGAACCGGATCTCCAGCGCGCCATATTGTCCGTCCGGTCCGACGCCGTCGAAGACCACGACGCCGCGGGCTCCACGGAGGGCGACGAAGCTCGCCAGCGCGTCGATCAGCTCCTCCCGCTCCGCGAGCCCCGCTGCGTGAAGAACGTTGTAGCCGTCGAAGAGGTACAGGGTCGGATCAGGCATCCCTCCGCCTCCTCGCCTCGTAGACGAGCAGCGCCGCTGCGACGCTGACGTTCAGCGAGGCGACGTCTCCGAGCAGCGGAATCGACACGATCTCGTCGCAGGAGCGGCGAACGAGCGGACGCAGGCCGCGCCCCTCAGCACCGAGCACGAAAACGGCACCACCGTCGCCGAAGTCCGCATCCCAGAGGCCCACCTCTCCGTCCGCCGCCGCGCCCCAGATCCAGAGCGTCGGCCCCTTCATCTCGTTCAGGTACCGCGCGAGGTTGGGGACGACGGCGACGGCGAGATGCTCTACGGCTCCGGCCGAGGCTCGGCACACCGCCGGCGTCACGCGTGCGGAGCCGTGCGCCGGGACGACGACGCCCGTCGCTCCCGCACCCTCGGCACTCCGGATGACCGCGCCGAGGTTGTGCGGGTCGGTGACCTGGTCGAGGCAGACGAGCAGCGGGCGCTCGGTCTGCGCGAGCTCATGGGCGTCGGCGTAGCGGTAGGGCTCGCAGCGGGCGAGGACCCCCTGGTGGTCGCGATTGCCGACCTCGTCGGTCAGCTCGCGTTCGGGCTTCGTGTGGACTCGGACGCCGTTGGTCTCCTGAAGCCAGGGCTCTGCCGAGAAGGCCCGCTCGGTGGCCCAGAGCTCGCGCACGGCGCGCGGCCCCCGAAGAGCCTCGCGCACCGCGTTTCGGCCGTAGACGAGCTCGGTCATGACTTCGGTACGAGCTGGAACCCGTCGGACACGTCTCGCACCTCCCAGCCGGCCGCGTCGATCTCGCCGCGAAGCCGGTCCGCCTCTCCGAAGTCGCGATTGCCGCGGGCCTCTTGCCTGAGCCTCGCGCGCTCCACGACCTCGGCTGGTGCCTCATGTGCCTCGGCAAGGGAGGCCAAGCCAAAGATCCCGAGCGCTCGACGGAGGAGATCGTGATCGCGCCAGCCGTGCATGATCGCCAACGCCTCGGGCGTGTTGAAGTCTTCCGAGAGCGTGGCGGCGAGGCGGTCCCAGGCCCCGGGGCCGGCCGGCTCGGACGAACGCCGGAAGACGTCCCTGAACGTCTCCGCCCTCGTGGCGGCCGAGACGACGGTCTCCTCGGAGAAGTCGATCGGCTTTCTCCAGTGACCCGTGAGGAAGAAGACGAGCAGCGCCTCCCGCCCCCACCTCTCGATCGCCTCCTGAATGGTGATGAAGTTCCCGAGCGACTTGGACATCTTCTCGCCGGTCTGGCGGAGCATCCCGTTGTGCGTCCAGATCCGGGCGAACTCGTGGCCGAGCGCTGTCGACTGCGCGAGCTCGTTCTCGTGGTGGGGAAAGACGAGGTCGAGCCCCCCACCGTGGATCTCGAACGCCGGGCCGAGCAGTTCCTCGGCCATCACCGAGCACTCGATGTGCCAGCCCGGGCGGCCCCGGCCCCAGGGCGAGTCCCAGGACGTGTCCTCATCCGGCTTGTTCGTCTTCCAGAGCGCGAAGTCGCGCGGGTCCTCCTTGAGCGGGTTCGGCTCCTGCTCCTCGACCTGATCGGGCTTTTGACCCGAGAGGCGGCCGTAAACCGGATCGCGCGCGACGCGGAAGTAGACGTCGCCCTCGACCGCGTACGCAAAGTCCCGCTCGATCAGCTCCTCGATGAACCGGACGATCTCCGGCACCATCTCGGTCGCCTTCGGCAGGTGATCGGGCATGCCGAGGCCGAAGGCTCCGGTGTCCTCGATGTACCACTGCGTTGCGTCCTCGGCGAGCTGGGCGCTCCGGCCGGGGGCAGCCTCGTAGATCGAGTCGTTGATGTCGGTGATGTTGTGAACGAGCGTCGCCTCGTAGCCCACCTCGCGAAGCCAGTTGCGGAGCCACATCCCGAAGACGAACGGGCGTGCGTTTCCGATGTGCGCCCGCTGGTAAACGGTCGGCCCGCAGAAGTACATGCGGATCGGGCCGGGCGGCTCCGGCAGTGGCTCGACGCTACGGGTGAGTGTGTTGTAGAGCCTGATCGACACGGCGCAGGGCTTCCTCCCGGGGCAGGGCGGCCAGTATCGCCGCTAGCTCGGGCCCCCGGTCGCGGCCGGTCAGCGCCCGGCGCAGCGCGCGCAGGTTGCCGCCGACTGCCTTCAGCTCGCGCACGACGGCGCGTGGTTCGCCGCCGGCGAGCTCCCTGAAGCGCTCGAGAGTCTCCGGCGAGTCTGTCGGGCCGGCCTCGGGAGCATCCAGGACCTGACGGGCATAGTCCCGGGCTTCGTGGAGATCTCGGGCGCCCCGTGCGACGGGGACCGCGCCGACTGGAATTCCGACGCGCTCGGCAAGCTCCTCGTCGCTCATGGCCTCGATTGCCTCGACGGAGAGACGGAGGAGGCGCGGTAGGTCGTAGTGGACGTCGTGGCGCGGGACTCCGAGCTCGTCGAGATACCGGCGCACCGCCTCGGCCGGAAGCCCATCCTCGCGCAGCGCGCCGACCGTCGCGCCCTCGGCGCGCTTCGAGAG
>JBKJWJ010000244.1:0-4491 GCA_046716905.1 Gaiellaceae bacterium | reverse complement strand
GGCAAGGGAGCTGTGTCGCCGACCACGGTCGTGCGAGCGGCGCTATTTGCGTCACGCGTCCACACGATGGCGCCGGCGGCGGAAAGCATGGCGACGACGAGCGCGAGCAGCGACGGCCAGACCCAATCGCCGGGGTACCAGCGCAGGCGGCGCTGCCAGCCCGTCGCCAGCGCTGGGACGACCCCGGCGCCCCGGATGCGAAGACCGCAGTCGACGCAGTACTCCTGGAGCGGCTCGACGGTCGCCCCGCAGCGCGGGCACTGCGTCTCAGGCGCGCTCATGGCTCGGCGCGGCCTGCCGCCGCTACCACATCGACCACTTCGCCGGGCTGGGTGTCGGCGGGGAGCTCCGGCTGGAACTCGACCGGGCTACCGCAGCTCCCGCAGAACTGGACGTCGGCCGGCAGCGGAGACCCGCACCGCGCACAGGCGACCACGGGCCGTGGTCCTGCAGGGCGGCCGCAGTTCTGGCAAAAGTGCGCTCCCCACGGAATCGGCGCTCCGCACTCGCACCGCGGCCCTCGGCGAGTGGCAGAGGAGAGCAGGGCGTCGATCTCGTCGATGCGGTCGTCGATGGTGGCGAGCGTGTTGCAACGCTCCGTGACGAGCTCGACCCGAAAACGGTCGAGCCTGAACATCTCGTAGACAATGCCGCCGAGGTCACGGACGAGCTGTTGTCGCTGGCGGGCGAGGGCGCGTCGCTCACGCTTGAGCGCGCCCGGGGTGGAGGCGCGACGGGACTCCGTCTCCGCCGGGCGGGGACGACCGAACGGCCACAGGCCTGCCATCTGAAGCGAATCTAGCGAACGACACTCAGAGAGCGACCACGACGAGCCGCTCCTCGGTGAACTCGCGGACCGCGTACGCCGGCCCCTCGCGCGTGTTTCCGGAGTCCTTGACGCCGCCGTACGGCATCTGGTCCGCACGGAAGGTCGGTGCCTCGTTCACGGTGATTCCGCCGAACTCGAGCTCCTGCGCAGCGCGAAGGGCGGTGGAGAGGCTCCTCGTGAAGATGCCGCCCTGGAGCCCGAATTTCGTGCCGTTCGCGAGCTTGATCGCCTCGGCGAGGCTCGAGTACCGGTTCAGGGTCACGACCGGCCCGAAGACCTCCTCGCAGGACACCTGGAGCTCGGGGGCTGCTCCAGCGATCACCGTCGGCCGGATCAGCTCGCCCTCGAGCTCGCCGCCTGTGAGGACTTCGGCACCGGCTTTCCGCGCCTCCTCGATCCAGTCGAGGACCCGCTCGCGCGCATCCTTGTCGATGACCGGCCCGACGTCCGTGTCGTCCTCCGAGGGGTCTCCGACCACGAGCGCTTGCACCTTGGGGATCAGGCGTCGAACGAAGTCGTCGTAGACCTCCTTGTGAACGTAGACGCGCTGGATCGAGATGCAGCTCTGACCGGCAAACGAGAAACCGTGCTGCGCCGTTGCCGCAGCGGCTGCCTCGACGTCGGCGTCCGCCTCGACGATGAGTGGAGTCGAGTTTCCGAGCTCGAGGTTGACCCGCTTGCGGGGAGCCCGTTCTCGCAGCTTCCAGCCGACGCCGCTCGAGCCCGTGAAGGTGATCACCTTGACCCGCTCGTCCTCGACCAGCACGTCGCCGATTTCCGTGGAAGGGCCGACGAGGACGTTCAGCCAGCCCGGAGGCAGGCCCGCTTCAGTCTCCAGCTCGGCGAGTACCAGGGCGGAGACCGGCGTCTGCCCGGCGGGCTTCAGGACGACGGCGCACCCTGCGGCGAGCGCCGGCGCGATCTTGTGCGCGACGAGGTTGAGCGGGAAGTTGAACGGGCTGATTGCGCCCACGATCCCGACGGGCTCCCGAAGAGTGAGCGCGAGCTTGCCCTCGCCGGCCTGGGAGGCGTCCATGGGGATCGTCTCGCCGGTGAGCTTGCGCGCCTCGACCGCGGCAAACGTGTACGTGGACATCGCGCGCGAGACCTCGACGCGCGCGGCCTTCATCGGCTTGCCCGCCTCATCGGAGACGATCCGAGCGATCTCTTCGTGTCTGCGCCCCAGGGCGCCGGCGACCTTGACGAGGATCTCGGCGCGCTTGTGGCGAGGGAGCGGCTCGCGCATGGCGGCCTCCGCCGCGTCGATCGCCCGCCGCGTCTCCTCGGCTCCCGCCTTCGGCACCCGAGCGACGACCTCGCCGGAGTAGGGAGAGCGCACCTCCTGCCACTCGCCGGTCTCGATCCACTCGCCGCCAACGAGGAGCTTCCGTTCGGTCGCGGTGATGGCCATAGTTCGAACCCTATGCAGCCGGAGACGCGCTACGCCAAGAGCGGCGACGTGAACATCGCGTACCAGGTCGTCGGAGACGGGCCTTTCAACCTCGTCTATGTTCCCGGCTGGATCTCGAACATCGAGCTGATGTGGGAGGAGCCCGCTCACGCTCTCCTCCTGCGACGGCTCGCCTCCTTCTCGCGACTCATCCTGTTCGACAAGCGAGGGACGGGACTGTCCGACCCCGTTCCGCTCGACCGGCTGCCGACGCTCGAGGAGAGGATGGACGACGTTCGCGCTGTCATGGACGCGGCTGGGATCGAGAATGCGGCGATCTTCGGCTCCTCGGAGGGCGGTCTGATGAGCGTGCTCTTCGCGGCGACGTACCCGGAACGGACGCGCGCGCTCGTGGTGCTCGCGATCTACGCGAAGCGGCTTTGGAGCCCCGACTATCCCTGGGCGCCGACGCCGGAAGCGCGTGCTGCCGAGATCGAGTCGATCGAGCGGACATGGGGCGGCGAGATGGATATCTCCGATCTCGCGCCGAGCGCTGACGAGGAGTTCAAACGACGCGCAGTTGCATACCTCCGTCGCAGCGCCAGCCCAGGCGCCGCTGTCGCCTTCTTGAAGATGAACTCCCAGATCGACGTTCGCGCCGTGCTGCCGACGATCCGGGTTCCCACGCTCGTCCTCCAGCGAGTCGGCGACCGCGACGTCAACGTCGAGGAAGGGCGTTGGATCGCGGCAGAGATCCCCGGGGCGAAATACGTCGAGTTGCCCGGCGACGAGCATCTGATCTGGGCGGGTGACGTCGACGCTGTCGTCGACGAGGTGGAGGAGTTCCTCACCGGCAGCCGTCCTACACATGAGGCCGATCGCGTCCTCGCGACGGTGTTGTTCACCGACATCGTCGGCGCCACCGAGCGGGTCGCCGAGCTCGGCGACCGTCGGTGGGGCGACGTGCTCGAGCAGCACCACGCGATCGTGCGTCGGGAGCTCGAACGGTTTCGCGGGCGCGAAGTCGATACCGCCGGCGACGGGTTCTTCGCGACGTTTGACGGCCCTGCCCGTGCCGTCCGGGCCGCCTGCAGCATCCTGGCGGCGGTTCGCGAGCTCGGTCTAGAGCTCCGGGCCGGCCTTCACACCGGTGAGTGCGAGCTGATGGCGGACAAGGCCGGCGGCATCGCTGTGCACATCGGCGCTCGTGTTGCGAGCGCTGCGCGCCCCGACGAGGTTCTTGCATCGAGCACCGTGCGTGACCTCGTCGCAGGCTCGGGGATCGAGTTCGAGGACCGTGGCGAGCATCAGCTCAAGGGCGTGGGAGCCTGGCGTCTCTACGCTGTGACCCATGCCTGAGGCGTTCATCGCCGACGCCGTCCGTAGCCCGATCGGTCGGCGCAACGGCGCGCTGTCGTCGATTCGCGGCGACGAGCTCTGTGCGCAGGTGCTGAACAGCCTTGTCGAGCGCATCGGGGTCGACCCGGGCGAGATCGAAGACGTCCAGCTCGGCTGTGTGACCCAGGTCGGCGAGCAAGGCTGGAACCTCGGTCGCATGGTCCCACTTGTCGCCGGCTGGCCCGAGAGCGTGGGCGGAACGACGGTCGACCGCCAGTGTGGCTCGTCGATGCAGACGAACTTCAACGCGGCGGCGGCGATCTGGTCGGGTCAGATGGATCTCGTGGTCTCCGCCGGCGTGGAGATGATGTCGCGCGTCCCGATGGGGTCGAACGGCGGCGACCTCTCGGACAAGCTGCACGACCGCTGGCAGATCGTCCCGCAGGGAGTCTCGGCTGAGGTGATCGCCGAGGAGTGGGGCTTCTCACGGGAGGAGCTGGACGCCTTCTCCCTGGACTCGCACGAGCGGGCGATCGCTGCGATCGACCGGGGCCGGTTCGAGCGCGAGATCGTGCCCGTCGAGGTGAACAACCCGCACACGGGTGTCCTGGTCGGCGTCGACGAGACACCCAGGCGGGACACGTCCGCCGAAAAGCTTGCGGCGCTGCAGCCGGCGTTCGTACCCGACGGAAAGGTGACCGCCGGGAACTCGAGCCAGATCTGTGACGGCGCAGCGGCTGTGCTGATCGCGTCGGAGAAGGCTTCGTCGCGCCTCGGGCTCGAGCCGCGCGCGCGCTTCGTGTCCTTCGGCCTCTCCGGCGTCGATCCGTACCGGATGCTCCACGGGAACCCAGAAGCCTCCGCCAAGGCGCTCGCCCGGGCAGGCCTGACGTGGGACGACATCGCCGTTATCGAGGTCAACGAGGCCTTCGCG
>JBKJWJ010000243.1:0-4968 GCA_046716905.1 Gaiellaceae bacterium | reverse complement strand
CTGCGACAGGGCCAGCACCGGGACGTCGAGGTCGCGCGCCAGCACCTTCAGGTTCCGCGAGATCTGCGAGACCTCCTGCACCCGGTTCTCCACCGAGGCGCCCGAGGTCATCAGCTGGATGTAGTCGACGACGATCAGACCGAGGTTCGGCTCCTTCGACTTCAGGCGCCGGGCCTTCGACCGGATCTCCATCATCGTGATCGACCCGGTGTCGTCCACGTAGATGGGCGCCTTGGCGAGCTTGTCGCAGGCCGCCGTCAGGCGTGGCCAGTCGTCCGCGGCGAGCTTGCCGTTGCGGAGCCGCTGCGACTCGACCTTCGCCTCGCTGCACATGAGGCGCTGCGTCACCTCGGACTTCGACATCTCGAGCGTGAACAGCGCGACGGGCACCTCTTTCCGGACGGCGATGTTCGTCGCCATGCAGAGGGCGAGCCCCGACTTGCCCATGCTCGGACGGGCCGCGACGATGATCAGGTTCCCCGGCTGGAAGCCCGAGGTCAGGCGGTCGATGTCACGGAAGCCCGAGGCCACTCCGGTGACCTCCTCGCCGGCCTCGTAGAGCGCGGTGATCCGTTCGAAGCTGTCCTTGAGGAGTTGCTCGATATGGGCGAACTCGCCGGTGACCCGGCTCTGCGAGAGCTCGAAGATCACCTGTTCGGCGCGGTCGACGAGATCCTGTGCTTCGCCCGGTCGCTCCCAGCCGAGCCGGGCGATCTCCTGGCCTGACCGGATCAGCCCGCGCAGGGTTGCCATCTCGCGAACGATTCGCGCGTAGTGCGCCGCGTTCGCGGTGGCTGGCACGAGCGCGGCGAGCTCGTGGATCCTCACGCGGCCGCCGGCGTCCTCCAGCTCGCTGCGCTCCTCCAGCGAATCGACGAGCGTGATTGCGTCCACGGGCTCGCCCTTGGCATAGAGGGCAAGGGCGGCGCGGTAGACCTTCGCGTGGCTCTCCCGGTAGAAGTCGCTCGCGTCGAGGATCTCGCTGACGGCCCCGATCGCCCCGGGGGAGAGCATCATCGCGCCGAGGACGGACTCCTCAGCGTCGAGATTCTGGGGCGGAACCGGGGCCGACTGCGACTGCGACGACTGGGCAACCTGGACGACCACGCCCCCATTCAACCCGTCATCGAGGGCCGAGGCCAAACCGGTTGTCCCCTATTACTAGGAAAAATTTGTCGTAATTTGCAGGTTAAAGAACGCATGTTCCCAGGCATTGTCCACGGCTCGGCGGACGTTGTCCCCACATCGTCCTGCGGAGCGCGCCAGGAACTTCCCGCTGCGAGCGGCTTTTTCGCTCATGTATCCACAGGCTCTGGAAAGCCTGTGGACGAGTTGAGACGAATTCGTTACCGCTCGGGCGCTGATTCGTCAGAGGCAGGCTCGTCGCCCGGCTCTTCCGACGCTTCAGCCTCCGCCATGGCGGCCGGCTCCTCGGTGAGCGCCTCGATGGCGCCCTCCGGCTCGGCGGCTTCGGCGAGCTCGGCGGCGGTCTGAGGAGGCTCGCCGCCCTCCTCGCCGGGCTCGGACGCCTCGACGACTTCGATCTGCTCGGCCTCTGCGGTCGCTTCGGCCTCCGCAGCGGCGGCAGCTTCTGCAGCCGCGACAGCCTCCTCGGCCTCGGCCGCAGCCTGGAGCTCCTCCATCTGGGCGATGTCGCCACCCTCCGGAACAACCTCGAGCCGTAGCGTCGCCGTGACGTCCGTGAACACCTCGACGGGGACCTCGAAGCGACCGACGCGCTTGACCGGATCTCCGAGTTCGATCTTCCTGCGATCTACACGGATCCGGTGCTCGCCCCAGAGCCGGTCGGCGACGTCCGTCGCGGTCACCGATCCGAACAGCGAGCCCGTGGGACCGGCTTTCATGTCGAAGCGAAGCACCGCCTGCTCGAGCCGGCCGACGATGTCACGCGCCTCGTCGTGCGTCCGGGCTTCCTGCCGCGCGCGGAGCTCGTCGCGCTTGCGCAGCTCCTCGAGGCGACCGGGCGACGCCGGCTCGGCGAGCCGGCGAGGGAGTAAGAAGTTGCGCGCGTAGCCGCGGGTCACGTCGACGACCTGCCCGCGCAAGCCAACGTTGTCCACGTCTTTCAGCAGGATGACTTGCATCGGTCCTTAGGTCGTGGCGTACGGCAGAAGCGCCATCTCGCGGGCTCGCTTGACCGCCACTGCGACCTGGCGCTGGTGGCGGCGGCAGGTGCCCGTGATGCGCCGGGAGCGGATCTTTCCCTTCTCCGACACGTGGCGCCGCAGGAGGTTGATGTTCTTGTAGTCGACCTCTTCGACCTTGTCCCGGCAGAACTGGCACGACCGGCGCTTGATCGGCCCGGTGTTCGGGCCGCGCCGCGAGCTCGAGGTACTTCGCTGCTCTCGTCTGGCCTTCGGCATCAGAAGGGAATGTCGTCGTCCGCCGCCGCAGACGACCCGAAGTCCGCCCGGCTTTCGGTCGCCGCGCCGGCCGGAACGAACTCGCGCTGGCCGCCGCCCTCGCCGTCGGTACGGCTATCGAGGAACTGCACGGTGTTTGCGACAACTTCGACCTTCGAGCGCTTGGAGCCGTCCTGCGCTTCCCACGATGACCAGTCGAGACGGCCGTCGATTCCTACGCGCCTGCCCTTCGCGAGGTGCTGTGCGAGCATCTCGGCCTGGTTTCCGAAGACCTTGACGTCGAAGAAGTTGGGCTTGTCCGTCCAGTTGTCCGAGTCGTCCTTCTGGCGCCCGTTCACAGCGAGGCCCATCTGCAGCACGGGCGTGCCTGAGGGAAGGTGCCGAAGCTCCGGGTCGCGGGTGAGTCGCCCCACGAGCGTTACGCGATTGATGTCGCCTGCCATCTCTACTCCTCCTCTTGAACGACGGTTTCGGGCTCGGCTGCATCCTGCCGCGCCGGAGCGGACATCGCCACCGTCTCGCCGGGACGGCGCTCGCTTCGACGCACGGCCAGATGGCGCATGACCCCGTCGGTGATCTTCAGGATTCGGGAGATCTCCTCGAGCGTCTCGGTCTCGGCCGTGAACGTGAGCAGGTGGTAGGTCCCGTCCGTCTTGTGGTCGATCTCGAAGGCCAGCTTGCGGCGGCCCCAGGCGTCGTGGGACTCGACGTTGCCCCCTCCGCGCTCCACGAGCTCGCGGGTGCGCTGGAGGATCTCGGCCTGGCGCTCCTCCGGGAGCTCCGGATCGAGCATCAGCAGGATTTCGTAGGGCGTCACGGGTCCCGAATTCTCCTTCCCTCGGTCTAAGGCGGCCTTGCCGCTCCCCGACGCATTCGGGCGCGTCGGCGGGCAAGGCAGGAAGCGGCGACGAGTGTAGCATCGGCCTCGTGAACCGCCGCCTCGCGTTCCTGACCGGTGGAGCCGCTTTCGGGCTCGCCGCCTTGTGGCGGGCGGTCCGGCGGCGCTCTCCCGGTTACACCGAGCCGATCGCCGATCCACGGGCGGAGGATCTTCGCGCCAGGCTGGACGAGTCGCGCGCCGTGGTCGACGACCGGGAGGAGTTCGAGGGCGCCGAGACGCCGGTGGACAAGGCGGAACCGGTCCCGGCAGACCCTGACGACCGGCGGCGAACGGTTCACGCCGAAGGCCGGTCGGCAGTCGACCGGATGCGCGGATCTACCGGGGACTGAACGCCGCGACGCCCACGGCGAGGCCGCGCGCGACCTTCCACTGGTAGCTGCTCGACTGTAGTCGCCGTCCCTCCTCCGGGTTCGTCATGAACCCGGTCTCGGCAAGCACGACAGGCACGTCGGCCCAGTTGAAGCCCGTGAGGTCCGAGCGGGGCACCAACCCGAGGTCACGCGCGCCGGTGGCAGTGACGAGGGAGCGTTGAATCGACCGGGCGGCGCGGAGGCTCGAGGCGTAGACGTCCTCCGTCCAGCCTCGCATCCGAGCGGGATAGAGGGTCGAAACGCCGTTGCGGGACGGGTCGGTCGAGCCGTCGGCATGGATGCGGAGCATGAGCGCGGCGCCGCGTCGATTGCAGAAACGCGCCCGCTCGACGTTCCCTCCTCGGTAGGTCGCGCCGGTGCGGGTCATGGCGACCCGGTAACCGCGGCGAAGAAGCAGCGCTCGCGTTCGTTTTGCGATCGCGAGCACGGCCTCGGCCTCACCGAGAGCTCCACCGCCGTCTTTGATCTTCGTCCGGGGTGAGCCGGGCCCGATCGGCTCGCGCTGCCGACCGATCGCAGCCGGCGTCCCGTGACCGGGATCGAGGCAGATGAGAGCGGCTGTGGCCGCAAGCTCGGCGATCACGGCGGGATCCTACGAACCTCTGCCGGTCGAACAGGGCATTCGTCCCCTTTTTCCCCGTGGCGCAGCTACGCTCAGAGGGCGAAACGTGCAAACCGGCACTGCCAAGACGATCCTCATTTGCGAGGACGACGAAAATCTGCGGCAGCTAATCCGGGTCGTGATCGGCGACGGATATTCCTTCCTGGAAGCGGACGACGGCGCGGAAGCGGTTGAGCTTGCCCGTGAGCATCGGCCCGATCTGATCATCCTCGACCTCATGCTTCCGCGCCTGAGTGGGCTGGAAGTCCTCGACCGCCTCCGCAACGAGCTGCCGGAGGGGGACACCCACATCGTGGTGATGAGCGCATGGACGCACGCGGAGAATGCCGCTCTCAGTGCCGGCGCCGATCGTTTCGTCCCAAAGCCCTTCGAGGCTGAGGAGCTCGTTGCCCTCGTGGCCGAGGTCTTGGGGGAGCCCGACGCGTGAGGTCGCGCTCGCTCTCGACCCGAATGATCGTGGCGAGCGTGGTTCTCGCCGTCCTCGTTGCAACGGGGTTCGGCATCCTGATCCACTCGGTCGCGACGCTGGACGAGGCCAGGGACCGCGAGGCCCATTCCAAGGACGTGACGGTGGCGACTGTCGTCCTGGAGAAACTCGTGATCGATCTCGAGACCGGCCTGCGAGGGTTCGTCCTGAGTAGCAACGAGCGCTTCCTGCAACCGTTGAACCGGGCTCGAGCTCAGCTCCCC
>JBKJWJ010000242.1:0-5983 GCA_046716905.1 Gaiellaceae bacterium | reverse complement strand
CCGGCCTCGCGACGACATGCCCCGCCCGCACCGGAACGTGTTGCTCCTCGTTGCCCCGGTCCCGGGATCTCGGGCTCGGGACGAGCTCGAGTGTCCCGTCGCCCTCGAGGATCACGAAGATCTCCTCTTCGGCCGAGTGGCAATGCGCCGGCGCGGGAAGCTTTCCCGGGCCGACCGTCACGACGTTCAGGCCCGAGTCGACGGAGCCTGCGGCGTCGGCGAGGTCGATCCAGCGCTCCTGCTCGAGATCGGCGACATTGACGATGTTCTTCGGCCGCTCGGCCGGCTCGGCGACGTCAGGCTCGCCCGCCGCCACCTCGCGTTCCCAGGGCTTGCCGCCCGTGCCCGTCTCGACCCAGGAGGGGAAGAGCCACGAGATGCCCGCCCGTGGCAGATGCGGCGTGGTGATTTTGCTGTTGAGACCGAACGCGAGGACGTCGAGCCCGCCGTCTCCCGCCCGGAGTGTGTGCTCCTCCTCGCCGGCGCGGTGGACGATGCAGTCGCCCACGCGGATCTCGTACACCGCGTCGTCCTGCCACGAGAGGCCCGACCCGCCGAGCACGTAGAAGATCTCCTCGCCCTCGACGTGAGCCGGGGTCGACCAGCGGTTCGGCTCGACCTCGATTCGGTTGACGGTCACGCCGACCGACCCCGCCGCGCGGCCCAATGTTCGCCACGAGGCGGCCAGGTGGCCCTGCTCCTGCCGTCTCGGCTCCACCTCGTCCCAGTGAACGAGGCCTCCCTCGCCGGTCAACGAGAGGGCAGGTCCGGAACCAGGCCCTCGTCCGAGAAGAGCTTCTTCGTCTCCTCGAGCGTCAGGTCGCTCGGCGGGATGACGAGGTCGGAGGACGAGAGGTCGTCGTCGGCCAGTTTCTCGCCCCGTTCCTGGACGAGCGCCCACATCTCGTCGAGGACCTTGTCGAGCTCCGGCTCGTCGTCTGCCTCCATCGCCGCCAGGGCGCGCTCGTCGATCTCGTTCAGCTGCTCCCGCAATCCGTCGTCGATGCGGTACTGGCCCTCTCCCATCAATCGGACGATCATTGCTCGAGCTCCTTCTTCTCGCCGCCCGCTCCGACCTCCGCCTTCAAGGCTTCGAGCTCCGCGTCGACCTGCCGGCCGGCGGAGATCTGCTCGAGCTCGCGGTCGAGCTGCGACTGGTTGCCGGCGGTGAAGTCCTCGAGCGTGCCGGCCGCGATCAGCTCCTCGACTGCACCTGCCCGGGCCTGCATCTGCTCGGTCTTGTCCTGTGCCCGCTCGATCGCGAGACCGGTGTCGGCCATCTGCTCGCCGATCCCCGTCGCTGCCTCTCCGATCCGCACCTGCGCCTCGGCGGCCGAGTACTGCGCCTTGATGACTTCCTTCTGTGACTTGAAGGCTTCGATCTTGGCCGCCAGCTGCTTCTCGGAGGTGGCGAGCTTGTCCTGCTGGGCGGCGAGCTGCTCGATCTGGCCGTCGAGCCCCTGGAGCTGCTGCTGCGCGAGCGCCTTGCGCTCGAGCGCCTGCCGCGCGAGATCCTCCCGTCCGGCCGCCACGGCGTCCCGCGCCTGCGTGTCCAGCTTGACGAGGCTCTGCTCGAGCTTGTCCGTCTGCAGCTGGAGGCGCTTCTTCGAGGTCGCGACGTCGGCGATCCCGCGCTTGACGTTCTGGAGCAGCTGACGCTGTTGCTCGTACGAGTAGTCCAGCGTCTCGGCCGGGTCCTCCGCCCGGTCCAACAGCTTGCTCAATTTCGACTTGATCACCAGGGACATGCGCTCGATCAGACCAGCCAACAGGATCCTCCTCCTCGATTTCGACGTAGCCTAGCGTCGTGCTCGTCGAGCGCAGCATGCATCCCGGGTGGGTATCGAACGCCTACCTCCTCGCTGAGGAGGAGGGTGGCGCGGCCGTCTTCATCGACAGCGGAGCTCCGATGGGGCCGCTCCATGAGGCGGCCGTGCGCTGGCGCGTTCAGCCGACACACGTCCTTCGAACGCACGCTGATCCCGATCACATCGAGCACGAAGAGGAGCTGGGCCTGCCCGTGGTCACCGGCCCGCTCGACGTGGGTGGGCTGCGCATCGAGGCGCTGCCGACACCGGGTCACAAGGACGATCATCTCGCGTTCGTCGTGGGTGACCTCTGCTTCTCCGGCGACGTCCTCTTCAAGGATGCTGTCGGCGGCGGTGACCCTGACCAGGTGCGCGACTCGGTCATGCGCCTGATGGAGCTCCCGCACGAGACGCGCGTCCTTCCGGGGCACACGGACGAGACGACGATCGGGCGGGAGTGGGAGGAGAACCCGTTCGTCCGGGTCTACCGCGGTGTCGATCTGGAGGGCACCGAGCGCTGCCGGGTGGGCGATCGGGAAGGCGTGATCGTCGTGTGGTCGCCCGACTACGACGGCAAGGGGAAGGCCTGGGTTCGGTTTGATGACGGGAGCGGACGGATCCTGGGCGGTTCGCGCATCGAACGTCTTTGAAGGTCGGGCTTCTCTTTCCGGGCGAGATGGGCGCCGCAGTCGGGAATGCGGTTCGCCACGAAGTTCTCTGGGCGAGCGAAGGGAGAAGCGAGGCGACGGGCAAGCGGGCCGTCGTCTTCACGGACGCGGAGTCTGTGGACGAGCTGGTTCGGGCGAGCAACGTCGTGCTCTCGATCTGCCCGCCCGCGATCGCAGAGGAGGTCGCGGAGCAGGTCTTCGGGCTCGGCTTCGACGGAATCTTCGTCGAGGCGAATGCGATCTCGCCGGAGCGCATGCGGCGGATCGCAAAGCTCGGGCCCCAGGTCGTCGACGGGTCGATCATCGCGGCCAAGGGGATCAGCCTCTACCTGGCCGGTGAAGGCTCTGGGGAGGTGGCCTCGCTCTTCGACGGGCCGGATGTGAAGGCTGTTCCGCTCGACGCCGAGGTGGGCGCGGCCTCGGCGCTGAAGATGGCGTTCGGCGGGTGGAACAAGATCGGGATCGCGCTGACCGCTCAGGCACATGCGATCGCCGGGGCTTACGGGGTCACCGAGTGGCTCGAGTCCGAGGGAGTGCCGAGCGACCGCCTCCAATGGGTCGCCGACCGCGCCTGGCGGTGGGCTCCGGAGATGGACGAGATCGCGGACCTGTGCGCCGAACTCGGGCTCGACGAGGGGATTCCGCGCGGCGCCGCGAGCTTCTACCGTGAGCTCAGCTCGAAAGCACCGCGCGAAGCTGCTCGAGACTGATGTTCCCGCCGCTGCAGACAAGCGCCACGCGCTGACCCTCCAGCCGCCCGCGTAGGCGGATCGCGGCCGCCAGGGGAGCCGCGCCTGCCGGCTCGACGAGATTCCGCGTCCCTTCGATCATCAGGCGTGTTGCCGTCAGGATCTCCTCCTCGCTGACCAGGACGAAGTCGTCGAGTGACTCCCAAAGGATCTGCTGCGGCAGCTCGAACGGCACGCGAGTCGCAAGTCCCTCGGCGGTGGTTGCCATTTGATCCTCCTCGAGCTCGCGACTCTTCCAGGCGCGTTGGGCGGCCGGCGCGGCCTCCGATTGCACCCCGATCACCTCGACGCTCTCCCGGACTCCTTTCGCGGCGATGCAGGCGCCGGCCGCACCGCTGCCGCCTCCGACCGGGACGATGACCGCGTCGATCCCAGGCTGCTCCTCCAGGATCTCCAGCGTCTCGGTCGCGACGCCCGCGATCAAGTGAGGCTCATTCCCCGAGTGGACGTAGCGGTAGCCGTGCTCGGCGGCAAGTCCCTCGCAGTGCTCGCGGGCGTCGTCGAAGTCGCTGCCGCTGCCCACGATCTCGGCGCCGAGCGCGCGGATCGCGCCGACCTTCAACGGGTTGGCTCCCTCGGGGACACAGACGATCGCGCGCACGCCGAAGAGGCGCGCGGCGAATGCGATCGACTGGCCGTGGTTTCCCGTCGACGCCGTGACCAGTCCGCGCTTCCGCTCGTCCTCGGAGAGCTGCGCCACGAGATTGACGCCGCCGCGGACCTTGAAAGCGCCGACCGGCTGGTGGTTCTCGTGCTTGACCCAGACCTCGGCGCCGACGAGCTCGTCGAGCGTCGGCCAGTGGAAGAGCGGGGTCGGGCGCAAATGCGGAGCGATCCGTTCACGCGCATGGAGGACGTCGTCGAAAGAAGGC
Organism: Gaiellaceae bacterium; assembly: GCA_046716905.1. Taxonomy (GTDB): domain Bacteria; phylum Actinomycetota; class Thermoleophilia; order Gaiellales; family Gaiellaceae; genus JACDAN01. The sequence continues at coordinate 1,886 of JBKJWJ010000242.1, read as the reverse complement.
GGCTTCATCGGAGGAAAACTGCCAGCCGCGCGGCCTCGTCGTCCAGCACTCGGCGGAGAACGCGGGGGAGAGGGCCGAACGGCTCGACCTCGACCTTGTCGCCTCTGAAGCGCCAGAGACCGGCGACCACCCCGTCCACGAGGAACGTCGGCAGCACGTCGCCGTTCTTTCTGATCACCGTGGAGTGGTACTCGCGCGGGAGAATCCGGGTCCGGTCGTCGTAGCCGAGGATCACGTGGTCCCACATGGGCAGGAATCGGATCGGGGCCGGCGTGTCGGCCGTCGGGCGAGGCGCGCGTTTCAGGTCGTACAGCGTGCGACCCTCCTCCGACTCGAAGCGCACGAGGCTCGAGTCGAGCCGATCGAAGCCGACCTGGACATCCTTGACTCGAAGCGCGGAGAAGCGGAGCAGATCCTCGCGGCTCGCAGGGCCGTAGGCGGCCAAGTAGCGGCGAACGAAGAGCTCGGCCGCCTCTCCCGGTTCGGGTGACGGATGCGCGAGCCAGCGGTCGGCGGTCGTCACCCGGACGCGCACGTTGCCCCAGGTTCCCGCCGGTGGAACGTGGACGAGCGGGGTGAGGCAACGAACCCGCCAGCGGTATTTCTCCGGGAGCTCCGGGATCGCTCGGTTCGCGTCCGCGTAGGTGAAAGGGCCTTCCTCAGCGAGTCGACGGAGCCGGCCCGCGAGCTCCTCACCGGCGAGACCCCAACGTTCGAAATCCTCTGCCCAGCGCCCGTGCGTGAGCACTGCGAAAGCGGAGTGATCCCGGGCAGAGACGAGCTGGATGGTGATCCGGAAGAGGGTTCCGCGGACGACTCGGCGTTCATCGAGCGCCCGGGTCAGCTGCTCACGGCGGAAGCCCTCAAGCCGGCTCCAGAGGCCGACGTAGGGAGCCCGAGGATCCTGGTGCTGCATCGCGCACAGCCGCTCGACCGCCTGCGGCACGGGGAGCTTGGCGCGGGTGAGCAGCATCTGCCGGGCGAGCGTGGCCCGGTTCAGCTCTTGCTGTGTGATGGCCCTAGGCGTGGAAGGCCGCAAGCCGCTTTGCTTCGTCGTCGAGCTCGCGCTTCGCCTTGCGCGGGACGCCGTCGAAGGCGTCGAGCGTGACCTTCCCGCTCTCGAAACGCCAGGTGCCGGCGACCTGTCCGTCGATCAAGAAGGTGTTGACCGAGTGCGGAGTCTTCGTATTGAAGACAAGGGGCCGGTACTCCTCCGGCAGGATCTGCGTCCGACGCGCGTGGACGAGGAGCGTCGCGTCCCAGACGGGCAGGAACCGCGGCGGTGCGGCGGTGCCGGCGTCGGGCAGCGGTGCCCGCGGCAGGTCGAGGAGCTCTCTCCCGTTCTCGTCGCGGAATCGCCGGAGCTCGATCCGCTCGAGCACCGGGCCGACCTTCCCCACGGGCACCCCCGCGAAATCGGCGATTTCCGTCTTGTGGGCCGGGCCGAAGCCGGCCAGGTAGCGGCGGACGAGCCGTTCGAGCCCGGCGTCGGGCTCGGCGTCGTCGGGGCCGACCCACTCATCCGCGAGGCCGTAGAGATCTGCCCGCCGCTGCTCCCAGGTTCCCGACGGCGGGACGCGAACGAGGTCGACGTACGCGCCGACCCCGAGAGCCAGTTCCCGGCCGAGGTGCTCCTCGACCTCTTTGCGGCGACGCGGCCCGTCGGCGAGAAACCGCCGGAGCTCTCTCGCTGCCGCCTGCATCGCCCGGGGATCCGCGTGGCGATGGACGCGCTCCCACCAGGCTCTTCGGGAGGCGCGGATCGCGGCCGTGAACGACCAGTAGTCCGCTTTCGAGACGAGATGGATGGTCGCCCGCATGATCGTCCCCTGCACGACCCTGCGGCGCTCCAGCGACCGCGTGAGCGCCGTGCGCTCGAAGCCCTC
>JBKJWJ010000241.1:0-22757 GCA_046716905.1 Gaiellaceae bacterium | reverse complement strand
TCTCGATCGGCAAGGGGTTCGCCGGCACGATCAAGCGGCACAACTTCAGCCGCGGCCCCGTCTCGCACGGCTCGCACAACGTGCGCGCGCCAGGCTCGATCGGCGCGTCCGCCACGCCCTCCCGTGTCTTCAAGGGGATGAAGATGGCCGGCCGGATGGGCGGCAAGCGAATCACCCAGGTGGGTCTCCGCGTGCATTCTGTCGATCTCGAGGAGAACCTTTTGCTCGTCAAGGGCGCGATACCCGGCCCGAAGAACGCGATCGTGGAGATCCGTGAGGAGGTGCGGCATGGCCGCTCCTAAGGCTCCTTTGCTGGATGCTGCAGGCAAGAAGTCGAAAGACGTCACGCTCGAAGCCGACATCTTCGGCGCCGACGTGAAGCCGCATCTCGTCCACGAGACGGTTCGCGCCGAGCTCTCGGGGGACCGGGCAGGGACACGCGGCGTCAAGACGCGTGGGCTCGTCGCCGGCGGCCGCGGGAAGCCATGGCGCCAGAAGGGCACGGGCCGAGCCCGCGCGGGGACAACGCGCGCACCGAACTGGACCGGCGGCGGCGTGGCGTTCCAGCCGCGCACGGTTTTCGACGTCAAGGTCAACAAGAAGGCCCGCAAGGCCGCCTTCCGCGCGGCGCTCTCCGCCCATGCCAAAGAAGGCACGCTGGCCTTTGTCGACGGATCGGCTTTCGACACGCCGTCGACCAAGCGGGCCGTCGGACTCCTGGAGGCCTGGGGAAAGCGAACGCCGGTCCTCATCGTCGCCACGGACGAGGAGGAGACGCTGATGAAGTCCTTCCGCAACCTGAAGCGCGTCCTCGTCATCACACCCTCGGAGGTCGAGGTAGCCGCGCTCGTCTGGGCGCGCTCGCTGCTCGTCACCGAGTCCGCGCAGGAGCTGCTCGAAAAGAGGGCGACAGCGTGAGCCTCCATCCGAACGAAGTCCTGCTCGCACCGGTGGTCTCGGAGAAGAGCTACAGCCTGATCGAGGATCGCAAGTACTCGTTCCGGGTGCATCCCGACGCCCACAAGACGCAGATCCGGCAGGCCGTTGAAGAGCTCTTCGACGTCAAGGTTCAGGCCGTGAACGTGATCAAGGTTCAGTCGAAGCCGAAGCGGCGCGGGATCACGCGCGGCCGCCGGCCCGGCTGGAAGAAGGCGATCGTCCAGCTCCGCGAAGGCCAGTCGATCGAGATCTTCGAGGGGGCTCAAGTCTGATGGCCAGAAAATTCAAGCCCACCAGCCCGGGACGCCGCTTCATCACGGTCTCGGACTTCGCCGACGTAACGAAGAGCGAGCCGGAAAAGAGCCTCGTCGAGCCGGTCAAGAAGACGGGCGGCCGGAACAACAACGGTCGGATCACGACGCGGCACCGCGGAGGCGGCCACAAGCGCCGCTACCGACTCATCGATTTCAAGCGCGTGAAGGACGGCGTGCCGGCGAAGGTGGCGGCGATCGAGTACGACCCCAACCGGTCGGCGAACATCGCCCTGCTCCACTACGCGGACGGTGCGAAGGCATACATCCTGGCTCCGGCGCGACTGCGGGTCGGATCTGTCGTCGAGTCCGGTCCCGGGGCGGACATCAAGCCCGGGAATGCCCTTCCGCTGCAGAACATTCCGACCGGAACGCTCGTCCACAACGTCGAGCTCAAGCCGGGGCAAGGCGGCAAGATGGCCCGCGGCGCCGGGACGGGGATCCAGCTCGTTGGAAAGGACGAGGGCTACGGAATCCTTCGGCTACCCTCGGGTGAGCTTCGGCGAGTGGCCCTCGCGTGCCGCGCGACGGTGGGCCAGGTCGGAAACGTCGACCACGAGAACATCACCGGGGGCAAGGCAGGCAGGTCCCGGTGGCGTGGCAAGCGTCCAACCGTGCGCGGATCGGCCATGAACCCGGTCGACCACCCGCACGGCGGCGGCGAGGGCAAGTCGAAGGGCGGACGCCATCCGGTGACGCCCTGGGGCGTCCCGACTCTCGGCAAGCGCACCCGCTCGAAGCACAAGGAATCGAACGCACTGATCATCCGGCAGCGACGCCGGGGCAAGGAGAAGAGGTAGTGCCCCATCCAGTAACACATGCCGGCTTCTGGCCCGCGATCACGCGGCGCCAGAGCCGACCCTCCTCCTCACCAAGGCAAACCAGCCTTGGCTCGTCGGAGTGCGCGCTCTTGCTTGGTGCTCGCGACCCAGAAACTCGGCGGCATTACTGGAAGGGGCACTGTTGAGTAGGTCATCCCGCAAGGGCCCATTCGTCGAGGAGCGGCTGATGAGCCGCATCGAGCAGATGAACAGCTCCGGATCGAAGAACATGATCCGGACCTGGTCGCGCGCCTCAACGATCTTCCCGGAGATGGTCGGCCACACGATTGCCGTGCACGACGGCCGCAAGCACGTGCCGGTCTTCGTCTCGGAGCAGATGGTCGGCCACAAGCTCGGTGAGTTCGCGCCGACGCGGACGTTCCGCGGCCATTCCGGCGACCGGAAGACGGACGTCAAGAGGTAATGGCTCGCGCGAGGAAACAAGTGGTTGAGGAGCGGCCTGAGGTGAGGGCGTCCGCGCAGTACCTGCGCATCGCCCCGCGCAAAGCGCGGCTCGTCGTCGAGCACATCCGTGGCCGCTCGGTCCCGGAAGCTCGCACCGTGCTCGCGTTCACGCAACGGGCCGCGGCTCGGGAGATCGAGAAGATCCTCGCCTCTGCGGTTGCGAACGCCGAGGCGAACCACGGCCTGCTCGGCGACGACCTGATCGTCTCCGCCGCGTACGTGGATGAGGGCCCGACCGTCAAGCGCTGGCGCGCCCGAGCCCGCGGCCGCACGTCGCGGATCAACAAGCGCACCTGTCACGTCACAGTGCGTCTGGCTCCGTCCGAGACCGACGGGACGACGCGCCGTCGCCGTGCACAGGCGACGGCAACGATCGCCGCGACCGATGCGCCAGAGATTGCCGCCGGCGACGAGACCGCCACCGAGGAGAAGCCCAAGCGCACCCGCAGGCCGGCGGCCCGTAAGCCGGCCGCGTCGAAGCCCAAGGCCGAGACGAAGACCGAGGACAAGCCGAAGCGCGCGCCGCGCAAGAAGAAGGAAGAGAGCGAGGAGAGCTAATGGGCCAGAAGATTCATCCCGGCGGGATGCGCGTCGGCGTCATCCACGACTGGAAGTCCAACTGGTACACGACCAACAAGGACTTCGCGGACGCGCTCCAGGAGGACATCAAGATCCGCGGACACATCCTCGGCAAGCTCTCGCACGCCGGGCTGTCGGACATCCTGATCCGCAAGGACAAGCAGCGGATCACCGTGGACATCTACACCGCCCGGCCGGGGATCGTGATCGGGAAGTCGGGCGCAGAGGTCGACGCTCTGCGGCGCGACCTGCATGCGCTGACACAGAAGAACGTCCACATCAACATCAACGAGATCAAGCGGCCCGAACTCGACGCCAAGCTCGTCGCCCAGTCGATCGCCGAGCAGCTCGAGAATCGCGTCAGCTTCCGGCGTGCGATGAAGCGTTCGCTTGCCTCGGCAATCCGGTCTGGCGCCCAGGGCGTGAAGATCCAGTGTGGCGGTCGGCTCGGTGGCGGCGAAATGAGCCGCTCCGAGAGCTACTCAGAGGGCCGTGTGCCGCTGCACACGATCCGAGCGGACATCGACTACGGCTTCGCCGAGGGGAAGACGGGCACGGGCCGGATCGGCGTCAAGGTCTGGATCAACAAGGGCGAGATCATGCCGGAGGGCTACGAATCGCTCGAAGGCCGGCGCGACGCGCGCCTCGGTGACCAGGACACGGCTCGACGCAAGGGCGGCAAGAGCGAAGGCCTGACGGCGTCGCGCGAGAGTGGCCGTCGCGGAGGAAGCGGTGACCGTGAAGGCCTCGGCCCGGTGCGGGACCGCAAGCCCCGTCGCGGCAAGCGCGGCGGTACGGGCGCAGGCGCAGGCGCCCCCGGCCGCGGAGCGCCCCAGGCGAACGTCGAGAAGCCACGCACCGACGACGACGGAAAGATGGCGGAGGGGCGCGAGCTGCCCGAGGTGCAGCCGCAAGCGCCGGAGGTGGCGGAGGCCGTTGCCGAGGCGCCCGAGTCCACGACGCCAAAGGCCCAGACGGAGGATCCGACCAAGCTCGACCAGTCGGGCGACGAGTCCGCGGAGAAGAGCGAATAGATGCTCCTCCCGAAGCGAACGAAGTTCCGCAAGCACCAGCGCGGCCGCCGCAGAGGCCAGGCCAAGGGCCAGACCACGGTCCAGTACGGGGACTACGGGATCAAGGCGCTCGAGGTCGGCTGGGTGACGAACCGCCAGATCGAGGCCGCCCGAATCGCGATGACGCGCAAGATCAAGCGTGGCGGCAAGGTCTGGATCAACGTCTTCCCCGACAAGCCGGTGACCCAGAAGCCGGCTGAGACGCGGATGGGCTCGGGCAAGGGATCGCCCGAGCACTGGGTCTGCGTCGTCAAGCCCGGCCGGGTGATGTTCGAGCTCGCCGGCGTGGACGAGGCGCTCGCCAAAGAGGCTCTCCGTCTCGCCGGCACCAAGCTCCCCGTCAAGACCAAATTCGTGAAGAGAGAGGCAGATCTCTTTGTCTAGAGGAATTCGATGAGAGCGAAACAGCTCCGTGACATGACGAACGAGGAGCTCGAGCGTGCGCTCTCCGAGCGGCGCCAAGAGCTCTTCAACCTGCGCTTTCAGTCCGCGACGGGCGCGCTCGAGAACCCTGCTCGCCTGAAGCTGGCGAAGCGGGAGATCGCGCGTATCTTGACCGTCCGTGTCGAGCGCGAAGCGCACGTGGGAGGTGAGAGCTAGGCATGGCAGACGACGAAAAGAACGAGCAGGCAGAGCCGGTCGAAGAGCAGCCCGTCGAGGCTGAGGCTTCGACCGACGCCGAGGTGCTCGAGGTCGCCGCCGAGGCGGAGGCAATGGGAGAAGAGGTCATCGTCGTCGCCGAGGCGCCGCCCGACCCTGATCCGGAGGCGCCGCCAGAGGAGCCGGGCCCGCCCCTGCCCGAGCCGACTTCCCCTGAGCCTACGCCTGACCCGCTGCCCGAGCCCCTAGCCGAAGCCGAAGCTCCGGTCGCTGAGGCAGACGCCGACGAGGAGGCCCCTGTCGCCGCCGAGGGCGAGGAAGCTCCCGCCGAGGAGCAGCCGGCCGCCGAGGAGTCCGTCCCCGCCGCACCTCCGGCTGCGACGGCGAAGCAGAAGCGAAAGCGCATTCCGCGCTCAGAGCGGCGTCAGCGCCCCGGGGCGAAGCGCGATCAGACCGGCGAGCGCAAGACGATCACGCGACAGCCGAAGCCGGAGGGCGAGCGTGGCCGGCGTCAGGAGCGCCGCGGCATCGTCGTCTCCGCCGCGATGGACAAGACGATCGTCGTGCGTGTGGACACCGTGAAGGCGCACCCGAAATACAAGAAGGTCGTTCGCCGCTCGCATCGCTTCCATGCCCACGACGAGCAGAACCAGGCGAAAGCCGGAGATGTCGTGCGAATCATCGAGACGAGGCCGCTCTCGAAGACCAAGAACTGGCGCCTCGCGGAGGTCGTGGAAGCAGCCCGATGATCCAGCAGGAATCGAGACTCAGAGTGGCGGACAACACGGGAGCGCGTGAGCTCCTCTGCATCCGCGTGCTCGGTGGGTCGCACCGACGCTACGCGAGGGTCGGGGACGTCATCGTCGGAACCGTCAAGACCGCGACCCCACAGGGCGCTGTCCGCAAGGGCGAGGTCGTCCGCGCCGTCGTCGTCCGGACGAAGAAGCCGTACGGGCGCGACGATGGCACGTCGATCGCGTTCGACGAGAACGCGGCGGTCATCATCGACGCTGCGAGCAACCCGCGCGGAACGCGCATCTTCGGGCCGGTCGCCCGCGAACTGCGCGAGAAGAACTTCATGAAGATCGTCTCGTTGGCCCCGGAGGTGCTCTAGATGGCGTCGTTGAAGATCAAGAAGGGCGACCTCGTTCAGGTGCTGAGCGGCAAGGATCGCGGCAAGCAGGGCCGAGTTCTCGAGGCACGCCCGAAAGAGAACCGGGTGCTGGTCGAGAACCTGAACATGATCAAGCGCCATACGCGGCCGCGGCCGATGCGCAATGCGAGCCGGATGGGCGCGCCACAGATCCAGCCGGGCGGCGTGATCGAGAAGGCTGCGCCGATCCAGGTCTCGAATGTGATGGTGGTCTGCCCTGCCTGCCGTCGACCGACTCGGGTCAGCACCACCATCCGTGAGGTCAAGGGCCGGACACAACGCGTCCGAGTCTGCAAGCGCGACGACTGCCGCCAGGAGATCGACAAGTAATGCCGACCGCGACCAAGGACAAGACGAACTACGTGCCACGCCTCAAGCAGGCTTACAACGAGGAGCTACGCGGACGCCTCAAGGAGGAGCTCGGCCTGCGCACGGTCATGGAGGTGCCCCGGGTCACGAAGATCACGCTGAACATGGGCGTCGGCGAGGCGAAGACCGAGGCCAAGGTGCTCGACGCCGCGATCGAGGAGCTGACCACGATCGCCGGCCAGCGAGCCCAGGTCCGCAAGGCACGTAAGTCGATCGCCGGTTTCAAGATTCGTGACGGCATGCCGATCGGCACGCGCGTAACGCTTCGCGGTGACCGGATGTACGAGTTCCTCGACCGGCTCGTGTCCATCGCGCTGCCTCGCATCCGTGACTTCCGCGGGCTCAACGTCCGGTCGTTCGACGGGCGCGGAAACTATTCGCTCGGGGTTCGGGAGCAGATCATCTTCCCCGAGATCAATTACGACGACATCTCCGCCGTGAGGGGCCTGGACGTGGCGATCACGACCACGGCGGCGAGCGACGAGCACGCCCTCGCCCTGCTTCGGGGCCTGGGCATGCCGTTCCCGCGCGAAGAGACAGAAGAGACAGAAGAGACAGAAGGGACCTCGAGTTAATGGCCAAGAAGTCGCTCGTCCACAAGCAGCAGCAACCGCAGCGCTTCAAGGTTCGGGAGTACACGCGCTGCCGCAAGTGTGGCCGGCCGCGTGCTGTCTACCGCAAGTTCGGCCTCTGCCGGATCTGCCTGCGCGAGCTCGCGCACCAGGGCCAGATCCCCGGCATGACCAAGTCGAGCTGGTGACCTCGAGATGCTGACCGATCCCATCGCAGACATGCTCACGCGCATCCGGAACGCCAACAAGGCGCTGCACGAGACCACGGAGATGCCGACCTCGCGCCTGAAGGAGGACATTGCGCGCCTGCTCAAGGAGGAGGGGTACATCGTCGGCTTCGAGCGGAAGTCGGGCGAGAGCTTCGACACGCTCGTGATCCAGCTCAAGTACGGCCCGAGCCGCGAGCGCATCATCACCGACCTCAAGCGGGTCTCGAAGCCCGGGCGGCGCGTGTACGCTCGAAAAGACCGTCTGCCGCGCGTTCTCGGCGGTATGGGGACCGCGATCATGTCGACGTCGACGGGCCTCGTCACGAGCAAGACCGCCGAGCGTGAGGGCATCGGCGGCGAGGTCATCTGTTTCGTCTGGTGAAAAGTCGAGTTTCGACGGTGCCCGACTTCGGTCTGGCTCCGTGTAACAAGAGAAAGAATCCATGAGCCGAATCGGAAAACAGCCAATCGAAGTGCCCGCAGGCGTGAGCGTCTCGATCGACCCTGGCCGCGTGATGATCAACGGGCCGCTCGGCGAGCTGCACCAGCAGGTCCCTCTTCGGATGAAGATCGAGCAGGCCGAAAGCGAGATCACCGTGACCCGGCCCACCGATCGCGGTGACGACCGCGCCCTGCACGGGCTGACCCGGTCGCTGGTCGCCAACATGGTCGAAGGGGTCACGAAGGGCTTCGAGCGGAAGCTCGAGATCCAGGGCGTCGGCTACCGCGCCGCGCTGCGCGGAACCGCGCTCGAGCTCAGCGTCGGCTTCTCGCATACGGTGACGATCGAGCCGCGGCAGGGGATCACGTTCGAGGTTCCGACGCCGACCGAGATCTTCGTCAAGGGGATCGACAAGCAGCAGGTCGGCCAGACGGCAGCGGAGATCCGCCGCGTCCGGCCACCCGAGCCCTACAAGGGCAAGGGCATCCGGTACGAGGGCGAGTACGTCCGCAGGAAGGTTGGGAAGAGAGCGTGAGCCAACCGACCAGCAGAGAGCGCCGAGTGCGGCGCCACAAGAGAGTGCGGAAGAACGTCGCCGGCACCGCGGAGCGGCCGAGGCTCGTCGTGTTCCGCTCGAACCGCGGAATTGCGGCGCAGCTCGTCGACGACGTCGAGGGCAAGACCGTGGCGGCGGCGAGCTGGCTGGACAAGCGCAACGCCAAAGGTGGAAAGGCCGACCAGGCTGCCGAGGTCGGCAAGCTGCTCGCCGCGAATGCGAAGAAAGCCGGCGTCGAGCGCGTGGTGTTCGACCGAGGCGGCTACCTGTACCACGGGCGTGTGAAGGCGCTCGCCGAAGCAGCCCGTGAAGGAGGCTTGGAATTTTGAGCGACTACCAGGAGACCCGCGAGCTCAAGGAGCGCGTGGTCGAGATCAACCGTGTCGCCAAGGTGGTCAAGGGAGGCCGGAGGTTCTCGTTCACGGCGCTCGTCGTGATCGGGGACGAGGTCGACCGGGTGGGCGTGGGGTACGGCAAGGCCCGCGAGGTGCCTCTGGCGATCTCCAAGGCCGTCGAGGATGCGAAGAAGAACCTCTTCACGGTCGCAAAGCACGGGACGACGATCACGCACGAGATCCTCGGCGAGTTTGGGGCTGCGCGGGTGCTCCTGCGCCCGGCGAGCGAGGGAACCGGCGTCATCGCGGGTGGCGGCGTCCGCGCCGTGCTCGAGCTCGGGGGCGTGCGCGACATCCTCGCCAAGAGCCTCGGGACGACCAATCCGATCAACCTGCTCAAGGCGACCGTCCAGGGCCTGCAGAGCCTGCGCCGGCCGGACGAGGTCGCGAAATCGCGCGGTAAGACGATCTCCGAGATCCTTCCGCTGCCGAAGAAGCAGCCCGAGCCCGAGGCTGCTCCCGAGGCTGCTTCGGAAGAGCCCGCGCCGGAACCGGCCGCGGCCGAGGAACCGGTCGCCGCGGTGGTCGGCGCCGAGGAGACGACGAATGGCGGATAAGACGCTTCGCATCACGCAGGTTCGCAGCAAGATCGGGCAGAGCGAACGCCATCGCGGGACGCTCCGCGCGCTCGGCCTGGGGAAGATCGGGCGCTCCGTGGAACGTCCGGACACTCCTGAGGTCGCCGGTATGCTCAGAAAGGTTCGCCATCTCGTCCGGATCGAAGGCGAGTAGCCCAGAACGATGCCCGAAGAGCTCAACCTCTCCAACCTGAAACCCGCGTCCCCGCGCAAGGCTCGCAAACGGGTCGGCCGCGGGCTGGGCTCCGGGAAGGGCCGCTACTCCGGTCGCGGGATCAAGGGCCAGAAGTCGCGGTCCGGCTCGCACAAGATGCGCGCGGGCTTCGAGGGCGGCCAGATGCCGATCTACATGCGCCTCGGCAAGCAGCGCGGCCCGTACTCGAAGGACGCGATGCCGATCGGGCCGCACCGCACGTCGACGGTCGCCGTCAACGTCCGGGAGCTCGAGCGGTTCGACGACGGTGCCGAGGTGACGCCGGACTCGCTCGCAGAGGCAGGCCTGATCCGTAACACCCGCACAGACGTCAAGATCCTCGGCCACGGCGACCTGAAGAAGAAGCTGACGGTGACGGCGCATTTCTTCTCCGCGTCCGCGCGCGAGAAGATCGAGGGCGCGGGCGGCTCGGCCACAGCACTCAAGGAGGCCAAACCCAAGCGGCGCCGCAAGAAGGCGAGCGCGCCGCAGTCCGCAGCTTCCGCGAAGGAGCCCGCCGCTGCCGAGGAGCCCACGGAGTCAGACGAGCCCACAGAGTCAGACGAGCCGGCAGCCGAGGCGCCGGCCGGGGACGAGTAAGCCTCCGTGTTCTCCTGGCTCACGAATGCGTGGCGCGTCCCGGAGCTCCGGAAGCGCGTCCTCTTCACTGCCGTCATCATCGCCTTCTACCGCCTGGGCTCCTGGATCCCGGCGCCCGGCGTCAACTCCGAGGCGATCGAGAACTACTTCAACTCGTCGGGTGGCGGCACCGTCCTCGCCCTGCTCAACCTCTTCTCGGGCGGCGCGCTCTCTCAGTTCGCGATCTTCGCGCTCGGGATCATGCCGTACGTCACGGCCTCGATCATCCTCCAGCTCATGACCGTGGTCATCCCGCGGCTCGAGCAGCTGCAGAAGGAGGGCGAGGCAGGCTACGCCAAGATCAACCAGTACACGCGGTACCTGACGATCATCCTGGCTGCGGCTCAGGCGGCCGGGTTCGCGTTCCTCTTCCAGCGCCAGGGCGCACTCGACGCCAACTTCGGCCGCGCCGCGTTGATCGTCCTGACGCTCACCGCCGGCTGCGCGCTCCTGATGTGGATGGGCGAGCTGATCACGAAGCGCGGGATCGGCAACGGCATCTCGCTCCTGATCTTCGCCTCGATCCTCACGGGGCTCCCGCTCGGAATCCAGGCGTGGGTCGAGGGCGGAATCTTCGAGCGGCTGTTCTTCCCGCTGATGGCCGTCAGCGTCGTCGTCGCCGTCGTCTTCATCCAGGAGGGTCAGCGCCGGATCCCGATTCAGTACGCGAAGAGAATGGTGGGCCGGAGGATGACGACGGGAGGCTCGACCTACATGCCGCTCCGCGTGAACATGGCGGGCGTCATCCCGGTCATCTTCGCCGCCGCCGTCATGGCCTTCCCACCGACGATGGCCCAGTACTTCCCTCAGACGCAGGGGTTCATCAACAGATACTTCTCCTACACGGACTGGCCGTACCTGGTGCTGCAGGGCGCGATGATCGTGATCTTCACGTTCTTCTACACCGCGGTGCAGTTCAACCCGGTCGACCAGGCCGACAACCTGCGTAAGCACGGTGGGTACATCCCCGGCATCCGTCCAGGCCCGCCGACGGCGCAGTATCTCGATCGCGTGCTGACGCGGCTCACGCTTCCGGGCGCCCTGTACCTGGCAATCGTTGCGACCCTTCCGAGCCTCTTCATCGCCTACGCGGATGTCTCGCAGGCACTGGCCGGCGCGCTCGGCGGCACGTCCGTGCTGATTGCGGTCGGTGTGGCTCTCGACACCATGCGCCAGATGGAGTCGCAGATGATGATGCGCTCCTACGAAGGCTTTTTGAAGTAGTGAACGTCTTGCTCCTGGGGCCCCAGGGCTCGGGAAAAGGGACACAGGCGAAGCGGATCCAGGCCGAGTACGCCGCGCCGCACATCGCCACCGGCGAGATCCTCAGGGCAGCGATCGTGGCCGAGTCGGAGCTTGGACGCCGCGTCAAGCCGATCGTCGAGAGCGGCCAGCTCGTTCCCGACGACCTGATGATCGAGCTGATCCGGGAGAGACTCGGCGAGGACGACGCTCAGTCGGGATTCATCCTCGACGGCTTTCCGAGAACGTTGCCCCAGGCGCAAGCCCTCGACGGGATGCTCGGCGACATCGGGCGGGAGCTGTCGATCGTCTTCGGGTTTCAACTCGACGATTCGGTCGGGATCGAACGGATGACGAGGCGCGCCACGCTGGAGCACCGGAAGGACGACACACCGGAGGCGATCGCCCAGCGCCTGGAGCTCTACCACCGCGAGACGGAGCCGTTGATCGACTACTACCGCGCCCAGGGGAACCTCGTCGGGATCCATGCCGACAACCCCGTCGACCAGGTGTTCGCCGAGGTGCAGGAAGCACTCGAGCAGACGGTTGCGAGGTCTGCTTGATCGTTCGAAAATCAGCGACCGAGCTCGACCGGATGGCCCAGGCCGGCGCGATCGTGGCCGAGACGCTCACGCTCATCGGCGAGCACGTTCGTCCCGGGGTCACGACCGCGGAGCTGGACCGGCTCGCCGACGAGCACATCCGCTCGCGGGGCGGCATCCCCACCTTCCTCGGCTATCACGGCCCGTACCCGTATCCGGCGGCAACCTGCCTGTCGCTGAACGATGTGATCGTGCACGGGATCCCGGGCGACGAGGCCCTCGCCGAAGGAGACATCCTCTCGGTGGACGTCGGTGTCACCTACGAAGGGTTCGTCGCCGATTCCGCCTACACGTTCCCGGTCGGCGAGATCGATCACGGGGCAGAGCGACTGCTCGAGACCTGCGAGGCCGCGCTCGCCGCCGCGATCGAGAGGGCGCGCGCGGGCGCGCACCTCTCGGACGTCTCCCATGCGGTCCAGACCGTGACCGAAGAGGCGGGATTCTCAGTGGTTCGCAGCCTCGTCGGCCACGGCGTGGGGCGCAACATGCACGAAGATCCGCAGATTCCGAACTTCGGAGAGTCCGGGCACGGCCCGCTCTTGGCGGCAGGGATGACGCTTGCGATCGAGCCGATGATCACCGCAGGAGGTGCAGACGTCGTTGTCCGCGACGACCGCTGGACGATCGCGACGCGGGACGGCTCTCTGGCCGCGCACTTCGAGCACACGGTTGCGGTGACCGACGGCGAGCCGAGAATCCTGACGGCAGCGCCTGTTCGGGTCAGCTAAAGGGTTTTGCTACCATCACATGCTCGGCGCAGGCCGTGCTGTGCTGTGTTCGACGTTCGTCCCAGACCGCGCTCGTAGAGCGCGGTTCTCGTGTGGAGGTATGGCCCAGAAGGAAGAGACAATCGAGGTGGAAGGCGAGGTCGTGGAGGCCCTGCCGAGCACGATGTTCCGCGTCCAGATCGAAGACGGTCATCAGGTGCTCGCGAAGATCTCCGGGAAGATGCGCAAGCACTACATCCGCATCCTGCCGGGCGATCGGGTCAACGTAGAACTGTCCCCGTACGACCTTTCCCGAGGCCGCATCACCTTCAGACACCGATGAAAGTACGCCCTTCAGTCAAGCCGATGTGTGAGCGGTGCCGCGTGATCAAGCGGCACGGCCGGACCATGGTCATCTGCACCAACCCCCGGCACAAGCAGCGACAGGGGTAAGGAGAAAGCTTTGGCACGAATCGCAGGCGTCAACCTTCCGCGCGAGAAACGGCTCGAGGTCGGCCTGACCTACATCTTCGGGGTCGGTCGCTCGACCGCGCTCAAGATCTGCGGCGCGACGGGCCTCAAGCCCGAGGAGAAGGTTCGCGATCTCACGGATCCCGAGATCACCAAGCTCCGCGAGTACATCGACGGAAATCTCCAAGTCGAAGGTGACCTGCGTCGCGAGCGGCAGCAGTCGATCAAGCGACTCTCCGAGATCGGCGCCTACCGCGGCGTTCGCCATCGACGCAGTCTTCCGGTCAACGGCCAGCGCACGAAGACGAACGCCCGGACACGGAAGGGGCCGAAGAAGACGGTCGGCCGAGGTAAGAAGGCGGCGACGAAGACCTAATGGCACCTCCTCGCAAACAGGCAAGCAGGGGCCGTACGCGCCGCCGTGTTCGTAAGAACATCGCTATCGGACAGGCGCACATCAAGACGTCCTTCAACAACACGATCGTGACCCTCACGGACAAGGACGGGAACGTGATCGTGTGGGAGTCGGCCGGCTCCGCCGGGTTCAAGGGCTCACGCAAGTCCACGCCGTTCGCAGCGCAGGTGACTGCCGACGCATGTGCCCGGAAGGGCATGGAGCACGGGCTCCAAAAGGTCGAGGTCTTCGTCAAGGGCCCGGGCTCCGGTCGAGAGACGGCGATTCGGTCGCTGCAGGCCGCCGGCCTCGAGATCCTCGGCGTCAAGGACGTCACTCCCCAGGCTCACAACGGCGTCAGGCCGAAGAAACGGCGGCGCGTCTAGTGGCCCGCTCCATCGGCCCGAAGTGCCGCTCGTGCCGACGCGAGGGCATGAAGCTTTTCCTCAAGGGCGAGCGCTGCCTCACCGAGAAGTGCTCTATCGAGCGCCGGAGCTACCCACCGGGCGAGCACGGCCGCGGCCGGATCAAGCAGTCCGAGAATCTGCTCCAACTCCGCGAGAAGCAGAAGGCGCGCCGGTACTACGGCCTGCTCGAGAAGCAGTTCCGCAACTACTACACGAAGGCGGCCAAGGGCTCCGGGATCACGGGCGAGACTCTCCTTCGCATGCTCGAGACACGGCTCGACAACGTCGTCTACCGTCTCGGCTTCGCAGCTTCTCGAGCGCAGTCCCGCCAGCTCGTCCGCCACGGCCACTTTCACGTCAATGGCCGCCGCGTGAACATCCCGAGCTTTCAGGTCAAGCCCGACAACATCGTCACGATGGCCCCGGGCAGCGCTGCGGAGCAGGTCATCCGGGACGCGACGGATCTCACGGCCTCCGTGGCCCCGTGGCTCCAGGCCGACCACGAGAGCCTGACCGGCAAGGTCCTCAAGTACCCGGAGCGGAGCGAGATCGACACGCCCGTTCAGGAACAGCTCATCGTCGAGCTCTATTCGAAATAACAGAAACGCAAAACGCTACGCGTCCTACGTTGACTTCGCACGCAAAAGAAAGGCTGTAAATGGCAACACGAACATCGCTGATGGATTTCCAGATTCCGCGGATCGTCCATGAGGAAGTGGACGAGCGCCGTGGCGTCTTCCAGATCGAGCCGCTCGACCGCGGCTTCGGGCACACCTTCGGCAACTCGCTGCGCCGCGTGCTGCTCTCGTCGCTCGAGGGCGCCGCAGTCACCTCGGTCAAGATCGAGGGCATCGCGCACGAGTTCACGACGCTGCCGGGTGTCCGCGAGGACGTCGTCGACCTGATCTCCGCGCTCAAGAGCCTCGTCTGCCGACTGCACGGCGAGTCGCCCGAGGTCGAGGTGCGGCTCACGAAGCGCGGTGCGGGTGCGGTCACGGCCGCAGACATCGAAGCTCCGGCCGACCTCGAGATCTTGAACCCCGACCTCGTGATCGCGAACCTGTCCGACAAGGGCCGTCTCGAGATGACGATGACCATCGGTCGCGGTCGCGGTTACGTGCCGGCCGAGCTGAACCGGGGGCCCGAACACACGATCGGCGTCATCCCCATCGACTCGATCTTCTCTCCGGTCCGGCGTGTCTCGTACGACATCGAGGCCGCTCGAGTCGGTCAGCGCACCGACTACGACAAGCTCACTCTCGACGTGACGACCGACGGCTCGATCGACCCGAGAGAGGCGATCGGCGAGGCCGCTGACATCCTCATCCGGCAGCTCGCGATCTTCACGGACATCGACAAGATCGAGGGCTTCGGGGAAGCCGCCGCCGCGGCGCGAGAGACAGCCGCCGAGGCGCCGCTCGCGCACGGGATGGAGAACTTCCCGATCGAGGAGCTCGAGCTCGGCGTCAGGTCGTACAACTGCCTGAAGCGGGTCGGCATCGAGACGATCGGCGACCTCGTCACGAAGTCGGAGGGAGAGCTAGCCGCAATCCCGAACTTCGGCAAGAAGTCGATCGAAGAGGTCAAGGAGACGCTCGCCACGCACGGTCTCAACCTGCGCGGCGACGACTCCCTCTAGGACTGCTGCGGTGCGCCACCATCGTTCCGGAAAGAAGCTCGGCCGCGACTCGGCGCACCGCAAGGCGCTGTACTCGAACCTGTCGGGCTCGCTGATCGAGCACGGCCGGATCAAGACGACGGTCGCGAAGGCGAAGGCCGTCAAGCCGATCGTCGAGAAGATGGTCACGCTGGGGCGGCGCGGCGACCTCTCCGCGCGGCGGCAGGCGCTCGCCTACCTCCGGTCGAACGACGTTGTGCACATGCTGTTCGCGGACGTCGCGCCACGGTTCGCCGAGCGGCCGGGCGGCTACACGAGGATCGTGAAGATCGGCCCGCGAGCGGGCGACGCCGCTGAGATGGCCTACCTCGAGTTCGTCGACTACGTTCCGCCGGCGCCGGTCGTCAGGCCCGTCGAGGCCCCTGCCGAACAGGCCGCGGCGCCGGTCGCCCAGTAGCGACGAGGCTCAAGCTCACTCTCGAGTACGACGGCGCCGGCTTCCGCGGCTGGGCCGTCCAGCCCGGACTGAGAACGGTCGAGGGCGAGCTGCGCGCGGGGCTCGAGAAGACGTTTTCAGCGTGCTTCGGCCTTGCTGTTGCCGGTCGCACCGACACCGGTGTTCACGCCCTCGCGAATGTCGCCTCGGTGGAGGTCGACGGAGGCCCGCCGGTAGGCCGGGCTGCCGAGGCGGTGAACGCACACCTTCCGCCGGACCTGGCCGTCGTCGCCGCCGAGGAGGCACCATCCGACTTCCATGCGCGCCACTCGGCGGCCTCGCGGGCCTACCGGTACCGGATCCTCCGGCGGCACGAGCGCTCGCCGTTCGAGGAGCGGCGGAGCTGGTGGCATCCCCGCCCGATCCCGGAGGAAACGCTGGCGGAGTCGGCAGAGCTCCTGCTCGGCGCGCACGACTTCCGTGCGTTTACTCCCTCCGGGACCCAGCACAAAACCTCGATCCGGAGTGTCAAGCACGCCGCGTGGCACCGCCGGGCCGACATGCTCGAGTTCGAGATCGAGGCGAACAGCTTCCTCCGTCACATGGTGCGGACGCTGGTCGGGACGATGATCGAGCTGCCACCCAGCCACATCGCCCGCCTGCTCGACGGCGCCGAGCGCCGCGAAGCGGGCTCGACGGCTCCACCGTGGGGCCTCTACCTCGAACGCGTTTCGTATTGAAGAGAGTCCCGGCGGCATGCAGCTCACCGCCGGGACCCGGCAGGCGGGGGGAGAGGCGTTCCGCCTGTTGCGCGCTGATTTCGACGCAATCCGTACGAATCCCGCGCCGATACGATCACTGTGAATGGCGACCCGGACGACCGCCGACGCCGCGAACCGGGTTGCCGAGCTGCGCCGAGCGCTCGAGCACCACAACTACCGCTACCACGTCCTCGACCAACCGGAGATCGACGACGCGGGATACGACCGTCTCTTCGACGAGCTGAAGGCGCTCGAAGAGGAGCATCCCGAGCTCGACGACCCGGGCTCGCCGACGCACCGGGTCGGCGCAGCGCCCTCCGAGCGCTTTCAAAAGATCGAGCACCTCTCGCCGATGGGCTCGCTCGAGAAGGTGACGACGGAGGAGGCGTTGCAGAAGTGGGCGGACGACGTCCGCAAGCGACTCGGCACCGACGAGCCGGTTGCCTTCGTGACGGAGCCGAAGATCGACGGCTCGGCGGTCAACCTCGTGTACGAGCACGGCGAGTTCGTCCGCGGCTCGACGCGGGGCGACGGCTACCGCGGCGAAGACGTCACGGTCAATCTCCGCACGATCGGGGCCGTCCTCCCCCGCATGGTGCTCCCTGAGGTCGAGGCGCCACCCGAAGTCCTCGAGGTACGCGGTGAGGTCTACATGCCGCTCTCGGGCTTCAACCGCCTGAACGAGCGCCTCGTCACCGAGGGAAAGAAGACGGCGCCCAATCCGCGCAACGCGTCGGCCGGATCGCTGCGCCAGCTGAACCCGAAGATCACAGCGGAGAGGCCGCTCTCGATCTGGATCCATGGCATGGGCCATCACGTCGGCCTCCCGTCGGATGGACACTGGGAGGCGCTGCAATGGCTCCGCGAGCGCGGGTTTCGCACGAACCCCCTCGCCGAGCGCCACGAGACCGTCGAATCCGTCTTTGCGGCGTGTCAGCTCTGGGAGACCAAGCGGCTCGAGCTGGACTACGAGATCGACGGGCTCGTCGTGAAGGTCGACCTCTACGAGCAGCAGCGTCGTCTGGGAGCACTGCACGGCCGGCCGCGGTGGGCTCGCGCCTTCAAGTGGGCGCCGCTGACGGCGACGACGCGCCTGAACAAGATCCTGATTCGCGTCGGGCGCACGGGCGCGCTCAATCCGTGGGCCATGCTCGAGCCGGTGGAGGTCGGCGGTGTCACCATCTCCCGCGCGACGCTGCACAACGAGGAGGACATCAACCGTAAGGAGATCCGCGAGGGAGACGACGTGATCGTGCAGCGCGCCGGCGACGTCATCCCGCAAATCGTCGGTCCGGCCGGCGCCCACCGTAGAGGCACCAAGCAGTTCAAGATGCCGACGCACTGTCCGCTCTGCGAGGTCGAGGTCGTCAAGCCGGAGGGCGAGGCGATGCACCGGTGCCCGAACCGCGCCTGCCCCTCTCGCGGGCTCGAGACCCTGAACAACTGGGTCATGGCCGCCGCGGACATCGAGGGTGTCGGCGAGCAGCTTGTCCGCCGGCTCTGGGACCTCGGTCTCGTCCGTTCGCTCCCCGAGCTCTACCGGTTGACGAAGGAGCAGCTGCTCGAGCTCGACGGCTTTCAGGAGAAGAGCGCGACAAAGGTCGTCCTTTCGATCGAGGCTTCCAAGCAGATTCCGTTCAGGCGCGTCCTCTACGGCCTCAACATCCCCGACGTCGGCTGGGTGACCGCGCAGAACCTCGCCCGGCATTTCGGCTCCGTCGACCGCCTCGGAGGATCGGCGCAGGAAGAGATCATGGAATGCGACGGAATCGGGCCAGAGCGCGCCGAGGCAATCGCGGAGTGGTTCGCGGACGAGGAGAACCAGCGCCTCGTGGCGGAGCTTCGGGCGCTCGGGCTGCGGCTCGAGTCGGACGAGGAGGATCGTGCCCAGGAGGGGCCGCTCACCGGCCGCACCTACGTCATCACCGGGACCCTCGAACGGTGGACGCGCGAGCAAGCCCAGGCAGAGCTGGAAGCACGGGGCGCGAAGGTCACCAACTCGGTGTCGAAGAAGACGACCGGCTTGATCACGGGCGAGGAGCCGGGTGGATCGAAGCTGAAGAAGGCCCAGAGCT
This sequence comes from Gaiellaceae bacterium, assembly GCA_046716905.1. Classification (GTDB taxonomy): domain Bacteria; phylum Actinomycetota; class Thermoleophilia; order Gaiellales; family Gaiellaceae; genus JACDAN01. The sequence goes on along the minus strand of JBKJWJ010000241.1, from coordinate 4,150 downwards.
CGGAGGTCCCGCTCCTGACCGAAGCAGACCTGGCCGAGCTACTGGGCGGCTAGCACCGACGCGAACCGGTCCTGAGCGCGACGGGCCCAGAACTGCGATACGGGCCGTCCGTTCTGGATCACCGCAAACGCCCATCTCCCCCGGACGTAGCCCGAGAGGGCGGAGGACTCGCTGAGCGTGCCCGTCTTCGCACGCACGGCACCGCGCGCCGGGGGCCGCTCCAGACGGTCCTCGAGCGTCCCGTTCACCCCGGCCACGGCGAGCGAATGGACGAACGAGGGCCGGATCGCCGGATCATTCCATGCGACCACGAGGATGCCGATGACTGCGGCCGCGGTCAGGCGATTCCGCGCGGAGAGCCCGGACCCGTCGACGATGCGAACACCCGCGAGCGGCACGGCCGCCTCGTGAAGCGCCCGGCGGACGGCAAGTGCGCCGGCGGCACTCGTCCCAAGTCCCTCGTCGGAGGCTCCGAGCTGCTTCAGGAGTAGCTCGGCGGTGAAGTTGTCGCTCTCTCGGTTCATGAACGCCACGATTCGCGCGAGCGGGGCCGACGACGTGGTCGCCAGCTGCTCTGCGAGCGGATCGGCGACTCCCTGGACAACCTGGCCACCGACGCCTACGCCGGTGGCTCGAAGGGCGAGGCGAAACTGTAGACCGGCGGCGCGCGCGGGATCATGGGTGTACCAGCCCCGGAAGCGGCCTCGATCGACGGAGAGGGCCGAGAGCGGCGGCGATTCGCCGATGTAGTAGTGCGATTTCCAGGCGGGGCCGGTCCGCCGCCGGTCGAAGTGGGACTCGTCGGCCTCGATGTCGCCTGTGACCCGGCGGACGCCCGCTGCGCGAACCTGCCTCGCCAGCATCGCGAGGTCGGCACGGGACAGCGTGGGGTCGCCGAAGCCCCGGAGAACGAGATCGCCCTTCCACGTCGTACCGATCAACTCGCCTTCCCCGAAGACGATCGTGTCGATGCGGTGCTCCGGGCCGAGCACCGCAAGGGATGCGTAGGCAACGGCCAGCTTGGCGTTCGAGGCAGGGACGAGCGAGAGTGTCGGATGGCGGACGAAGATCGTCCTGCCGCCTGCAAGGTCGACAGCGGCGGCTCCTGACAGCCTGGATTGAACGTGTGGCACCGCGAGCGCGCTAGCGAGCTTCGATGCCAGCTGCGTCTCCGATGAGCCTGGAGGCGCGGCCGCGGAAACGAGGGGGAACGCTGCTCCGAGGCAGGCGAGTCCGGCAAGCAGAGCGCGTTTCACCAAATCGATTGTAGGTCCTGCCGACGCAAAAGATGGGCCGGTCGGCCTATAGGAAACTGCCCGCCTACCGCCGATAATCGAGCGGAGCTACGGGGAGACGACACATGCCAAACCAACTTGCATCGGTCACAGAGCGCCTGGAAGGCCTGCTGAGCACTCTCGAAGCGGGGCACGATCCGGGCCGGATGCGGCTCGAGAACACCCTCACCGATGGCTACGCGGTAGCGCTCAAGCTCGATGCCGAATGCTCGCGGCTCGAGCGCGCGATCGGGGCGCTCGCGTGCGACCTCGATCACGCGATCGGCGAGCAGCAGGCGCGAGAGCTCTCCCGCACGGCCCGCAAGCTCGCCCGGTCGAAGCGAGAGCTCGTCGGCCTCCGAAGCCTCCTCAGCGCCCTGCGCGCTGAAGCTGCCGAAGCCGAAGTCGATTAACGCCGCCGCGAGGCGGGCTATGCCCGACTCGCCCGTTGACGAGCGGCCAAGCGGAGCGCTTGGGCCGAACGGTCGCGCCGCGCGGCGCGACCGCAAGCCCGGCCTCCAGAAGGTCCCTCGTCGTCAGACGAGACCGGAGCGAACCGCGTACACCGCGGCCTGGATGCGATTCTCGATCTGCAGCTTCATGAGGATGTTCGAGATGTGGTTCTTGACCGTCTTCGGACTGATGTGGAGGTCGCGGGCGATCTCGGCGTTGTCCTTGCCGTTCGCGATCAGGCGCAAGACCTCGGTTTCTCGGTCCGAGAGCTCGGGGCGGGCCATGGTGCCGCCCGCGTCCACGCTCGCCGCCCGGATCCGCTGAAGGACCTTCGATGCGATGTGCGGTGAGATCAGCGACTCTCCGACGGAGGCTGCTCTGATCCCCGCCATCAGATCCTGGATCGACGAGTCCTTCATCAGGTACCCGCACGCTCCGGCAACGATCGCGTCAAGCACGTCGGCGTCCTGATCTGAGATCGTCAGTACGAGGACGCGCGTCAGCGGCGCTACCCGCGTGATCTCGCGCGTCGCCTCGATGCCGTTCATCCCCGGCATGTTGAGATCCATCACGACGACGTCAGGCGCCAGTTCCCGCACGAGCTGCAGCGCGGCGTTCCCGTCGGGCGCCTCGGCGACGATGTGCACGCCTTCTTCCTCGAGCAGATTGCGGAGGCCCGTCCGAAACAGATCGTGGTCATCGACCAGCATGACCCGGAGCAGGTCGTTCGGTTCCTCTGCCTGTCCGGCGGGGTCCGTCGCCATCGTCCTCATTGTCGGCGCGAGTCGTCCGCCTGTCTAATTGGGGTAGACGGCCACCGTCACCGTCCGGCTGCCCCAGGTGAGCGCCTGGCTGACGGTCGGGAACCAGAGATCGATTCGCGCGCCCTTGATCGCGCCGCCCGTGTCGGCTGCGACGCCCATTCCGTAGCCCGGAACGGCGAGGCGCGAACCGAGCGGTATCACGGACGGGTCGACGGCGACTACACCCCAGCCAACCATGCGGCCGCTGGCGGTTCGGCCCGGCAGTGCGTAACCCGTGGCAAGCACGGTGAGGGACCGGACACCTGCCGAGGCGGGACCGGCCGGGAGGCTTGGCGCTCCGGCAGTGGCCACCGGTGTGGGTGGGGACACCCTGGCCACGGCGAGGGTCCGGGCCCGATTCCCGAGGGCGGTGATCTCGCCCGCATTCGACTGGCTTGCCGCCCGGAGCGACGCGATCGTGCGGATGCGCTCGGCCCGCGCGTCGGCCAGCGATGCGGCCGCGGCTGCTCGCGCGGCAGTGAGCTGGTCGAGCTCTCGTTGTTTCGCCCGCAAACTGTTTCGCAGCCTCGCGAGCCGACCGGAAGCGCTTCGGGCGCTCTCGAGGAGATCCTCGTCCTGCTCGGCGGCCAGGTCGAGTGTCTCGACGGCGCTCAGCGCGTCGTCCAGCGAGCCGGCTCCGATGATCAGGGCGAGCACGTCGGCTTGCTCCTCCTCGTACAGCGTCCGGAGCCGTTCCGCGAGGGCCTTCTGGGCTGCGAGGAGGGCGCTTCGAGTGATGTGGAGCTCCTGACCGACAGCCTCCCGCTTCGCACGAATCTGCCGCGACCGCGCCCGGAACGACGCGAGCTCTGCGTTCGCCTGTGCGAGGCGGCTCTCGATGGTCGTCAGACTGGCGAGCGCGGAGTGGGAACCCGCTGCAAGCGCTGCATTTTCGGCCCTCAGCGCATCCGCCCGCGCCTCGAGGTCCTGTGCCGTTTCTGCCCCGCTTCCGGCAGGCAAAGACACGCCTACCGCAACTCCGCAAAGGACGGCGGCGCCAAGCGTTCGGAACCCCCTCCCTGGCCTGGGCACGAGCGGCGACCCTACCACAGCACCTATGCGATACCCTGTTCGCGGCCATCCGGAACCGTTGTTAGGGTGCCGAGCTTGTGACGTTCCACTCCACGGGCCTGGCGCGGATCGTGGTTCGGGACGGCTTCTCGCGTTTTGCCTAGGTCTCAGCTAGCAGCCATCACGATGTCGTTTTTCGCCGCTCTCGCGGCGGCTGGCGGCGCGACCGCCGAGCCGGCATCGGTCTCCTCCAAGCAGGCTCAGGCGCAGTCTGTGATGGCGCAGATTCAGTCGCTCGACGGCTCGCTCGACCATGCCGTCGACGCCTACAACCTCGCCAACGAGCGGCTCGACGCGATTCAGGGCGACCTGAACGAGAACCGGGTCAACCTCACGATCGCATCTGACAACCACCGCACGGCGCAGCGAGTCCTGGCAGAGCGCATGGTCGCGATCTACACGTCGGAAGAGACGGACTCGACGCTCGAAGTGCTGGTGGGGTCCCAGAGCCTCGAGGACCTGCTCGACGGTCTCGAAACGGTCTCACGCGTCTCCGAGCAGGACTCCAAGGTGCTCGCGGACGTGATCGGTTTTCGCACCGATATGCGT